>NZ_JBFTPZ010000003.1:0-256189 GCF_056398745.1 Paenibacillus sp. 01T424
ATATATAGATATACGCTTAACTCAAATAATCTCGTATATTTATACAAGACGATTACTATCAGTACGTTTGTTAGCACTCCGGTCGTTAAAACAAGAATTTGCGGATCATCCGATATTTGCTTTAGCAGCATTTGGAATATATTAAAACCTTTGTCTTGGCTTCGGACAACAGTGTTCCAACTAAAATCACCTATTGAATAGCTATGCATATAAAGAAATGTATCACCAATGTTTATCCGCAAACCCGATACCGTAGCAAGTGCAAGTGCTGCTATTACAGCTAAAAATTTATTTGGTTTAATTAGAGCAGGGGCTAGCCCTGCTTGAACCGAAAAATATCTAGCTGTAAGAGCAACTGTGAATACAATAACCAGGGTGAACCACAGTATCGTCATATTATTTAATCCCTCCTTTACAATCATTTTCGCACTTGCTAACCGTGACTTTTCTTAACAGCAACCGTTGTTTTACTCGTATTCTGAATATAAATGTAAAGTAACACCCCTAACGGAATTGCTAACATTGTAATTCCTTTACGAGGTGACTCTTTAAGAAAGTTTTTATTTCGAATAATGATACTGCTGGAAACATAATGAATTGCCTCGCGAATTCTCTCTTTCAAGGATGGAGCATATAACATAGCAACCTTTCGGAAGAATGAGAACCCATGTGGATTTTTCTTATACTGATTAATGATATTTAAGCTAGATCCGTCTTGCATATATTCAACTACACACAGTACCTCATTCATGATTAGTAATTGATAATCCTGATCGATCAAAATGTATTTGTATGATAAGGGACAATATTTCTCACCTGCGAATAAAGGGTATGGCGGATATTTTTTCATAATATCAGTACGATATACCAGCTTTTTATCACCTTTTACTGAATGCAAAGCATATAAGTCGCTAAGAGTTGATTGTTTCACATGTTCAGGAAGCCTAGTACCAATTATCTCGTTATCCTGAGAGACGTCTAAGCCTACTATACCCGCGTATTGTTTGCTGCCAGATGTCTTCCAAAATTCAGTTATTTTCTCCACAGCATCATCTGCTAAATAATCATCCGAATCTATACAAACATTAAGCTCTGTTTCAATACGTTCATAAGCAGCATTGTGTGCGCCATGCATGCCTTGGTTATTCTGATAATGATATTGAATCGGTATTTGATTATCCTGAACCCAACTCTCGATTAGTTCCTTCGTATTATCCGTAGATCCATCATCAACAATGAGCCATATAAAATCTTTGCAGCTTTGACGTTTCAGACTCTCATAACAAAGATGCAGTGTATATGCCCGGTTATAGGTAGGTGTAAAAACAGTCAACATCGGTTTCAATACACTATCCCCCCTCTTACCTTAAAACAGCCATGGGCATCTGATTCATATAATAGTCAGATAACCATTTTGCCATAGTAGAAGTATCGTATCCTTTTTCTCTCAGAGAGTCCGATGTGTCCACATGCCCAGGGGAAGTATTAATAATTTGCTCAGCCCAATAATCTGCAGTTTGCTTTAAGCTAATAAATTGAAGCCTGCCTGTTACATCTGTCTCCGTAGTAATCGTATCTGAGATAATACTTTGTATCCCTGAAGCTTGTGCTTCTACTAGAACAACGGGCAATCCTTCAAATAAAGAAGGGAACAAAAAGATATCCATTCCCTGCAAGAGATTGGAGATATCCTTTCGTACACCGAGTATTTTCACACAATTTGTTAAACCTAATTTCTCTATTTTTTTCTCAATCGCATTTCTCAAATGACCCTCACCAACTAATACCAACATTGAATTAGGTTTTTTGTCATGAACAGCTTTAAAGACATCTATCAAAAAATCATGGTTTTTTTGTTCAGTGAACCTTCCAATATGACCAATAACTAATCGATCTCCCGCCGAGAGCTCCTCTCTTATTTCATCACGAATAGTTTGATTAAATGAAAACTGGCTTACATCAACAGCGTTATTTAATACAACTACTTTACCGGAATCAGCTATTTTTTTTCCGAAAAGCCATTTACCTGCTTTTTGTGAGCATGCAAAGTAGCTGCTAGGATTATCCTTCATCGTTAGTCTTGCATACAGACGGAATGGCAGCTTAATATCTATACCTAGATCACTTAAATGACTATGAGTGATTCGACAAGGAACTCCCGCCTTTTTTGCTGCTTTTAGAATAAAACTACTATTCTCATTAATATGAGCATGAACGACCTTATAGTAAGGATGATCTATAAAGAATTGATCAAGGCTTTTAAAGTATTGAGAATAATTTCCCGGCCTAATCTGAGGCATTCGGTAAATTTTACCACCTAATGCTAGGATCTCTTGATCGTAGTGTCCTTCAGCTTGTCGATGAACGATAAAGTCAAACTGAATTTTGCTTCGATCCATCTGACGGTAATAGTTTATTAGCATCGTTTCTAAACCGCCACGATTCATGATCATTACCACTTGCAAGATTCTTACTGGTTGCAACTTTAGCCCTCCCCACATTTTTTATACGCATCCAATTCACAGCCGTAAGCATCAAATAAATACCTAAAGAAAACTTATTTTTTGCACATAAAAAAAACACCCTCCACACTAAAGGGCAATACGCTTCATCAAATTGCATGAAAGAGTTTCTTATCCGATTCCCATTCAACATCATTTGCAAAGCTTTTACCTTTGTAAGCATCGAGGATGATTTTTTATTACTCATGATGTTAAGACCAAGTCCTATTACATTCATACAAATCCGATTGTGAAAAGCTATTTTATATTCAATCTGAAGCTGCTTTGCCTCTATAAAAGACTCAATTGAACAGTAGAGCTTTTCGAACTTCTCAGCGAGCATCGGGTTATAAGTGGATGTAATTGAAGTAGTATTTGCCCGCCAATAATGATAAAAAGGACGATTCAGAAACAAAAAAGATTCAGCATTATAAAAGACATGAATGTTGAAGAGTGTATCCTCATTACTGCCTATGATGCTGAGATCTTTAAATTTCACCTTATTGTCTTTCAGCAATGATGTACGATAAAGTTTTGACCATACCGTCCCCCAAGCATCCAGATATTCGGGATTCGCTACCTCTTCCTTTAATGGACCAACAAGCCGCCTTAGCATAGTCGTTTGTACCTCATCCATAAGATACAATTGCTTGTCAGGCATGTTGAAGCGCTTTTCCTTCGAATGTGTCCCAAACTCCCGAATATACGTACACATCACAATATCAACGTTTTGTTCCACAGCGCACTCGTACATTTCTTCATACATTTTTAAATTCACCCAATCATCTGGATCAACGAATCCGATGTACTCCCCATTTGCTGCCAGCACACCATCGTTTCGTGCAGCGGACACACCTTCATTTTCTTTATTAATAACAATGATTCGTGAATCCCGTTCCGTATATTCCTGAAGAATGCTTAAGCTGGAATCCGTAGATCCATCGTTTACTGCAATAATCTCTATGTCAGATAAGCTTTGCTCTAGCAAGCTATTCAAGCATCTATCCAAATACAGCTCCATATTAAATATAGGCACGATGATACTGACTTTGGGATTCATTTTGTTCCCCCAACATAAAGGACTTGTATATTTCATTAAGCTCTAGCTTCACCTGAAGCAAACCATATTTCTGTACCATTTGAAGGCTAAACGCCCCCATCCGCTGCCTCAGCTCCAGCGATTCACTCAGCTTCCTTAACCGGTCAGCAAATAATTCCATATCGGTTGGCTCCAGCACGAATCCATTCTCGCCATCTATAACGAGCTCTGAATGGCCTCTATTCCGCGTGGCAACAATGGGCAGCCCGCAGGCCATGGCCTCCATTAAATTGACGGGCAATCCCTCACGCAGGCTGGATGCTACTGCGACGTCGCACATGGGCAGCAGCCGGTCGATATCTGTCCGATAGCCAAGAAAATGGACCATCGATCCAACTCCTAATCGCTCTGCCAGAGCCTGGCTTTCCTCAAGCAAAGGCCCTTTACCAGCCAGCAGCAGCCGGCCATGCGGTACCGCCTCTTTAATAGCGGCCAACGCGTGAATGAGCAGTTGATGGTTTTTGTTTCGGTTAAATTCAGCAGCATAAAACATAAGGAAGTCGTCCGTGCGATAATCGAGTTC
Source organism: Paenibacillus sp. 01T424 (assembly GCF_056398745.1). NCBI lineage: Bacteria > Bacillati > Bacillota > Bacilli > Caryophanales > Paenibacillaceae > Paenibacillus > Paenibacillus sp. 01T424. Next base: position 4,124 of record NZ_JBFTPZ010000003.1, read on the forward strand.
CTGACGCAATCGCCATTTATCAAGCTTTTGCAAAGGCTTAAAATGTGTTGTATTTACGCCAACACCATGAACATGAGCGATCCGCTTTGCTTTAAATTTTTTGGTGACAGCGAGCTGATAGTCCTCTGTATTGATTGTAATTAAACAGTCCGTCATGCTGGATAGTCTCTTCTCAATTGGATAATAAAGCATCCAGTTCAGGAGCGAGCCACCTTTGCAGAAATGAAAACCATGCGCGGTATAAATAACTTTTGTTCCTTGTTTTCTCGCCGGCTGTGCCGCGAGTCTTGCTAACACRCCGCCCATTGGCGTATGGCAATGAATGATATTATAATCCTGCTGCTGAATAATTGCCTTCAGCTCTCGGTATGCTTTGACATTGTTGGAATGGAACGGTGAGCGCTCAATGGAAATATTAAACTTCCGGTCAACAAAAGGGAGCTCCAGCTCGCCCTTTGCGGCGATATGGACCTCCCACCCTTGCTGCTTAAACCATTCGAGAACAGGCATATGAAATGCCTTGAAATGATAATCAACCGTTGCGCAAAATAAAATTTTATTTGGCATGCTTCTACCATCCTATACTAGAATTATTTTCTAGCAGATTCTCTTTCAACCATTTGCGATAAATAGTTTAATAGCTCATAACGCAAATCCTCACGCTGAAGAGCAAATTCAATCGTCGTCTGGATAAAGCCCATTTTCTCACCCACATCATGACGCTTGCCTTCGAATTCATAAGCGTATACGGCTTCCATTAAGTTTAAAGCAGCAATCGCATCGGTCAGTTGTATTTCTCCGCCCGCTCCAGGCGATTGATTTCCGAGAATGTCGAAGATCGCCGGGTTCAAAATATACCTGCCCATAATCGCCATATTCGATGGCGCCAGCTCCTTGGATGGCTTCTCGACCAAATGTCTAACCCGGTGGAAGGATTCTTCCATAAGAGTGCCATCTACAATTCCGTAGCGAGATACGGCTTCATCCGCCACACGCTGCACGCCGATAATCGAAGTATGATACTCATCATATTTTTCGATCATCTGCTTGATACAAGGCTTCTCCGCTGAGATAATATCATCCCCAAGCAGTACGGCAAACGGCTCATCGCCAATAAATTTGCGAGCGCACCATATGGCGTGCCCAAGCCCCTTCGGCTCCTTTTGGCGGATATAATGAATATCTACCATATCCGCTGATTTGCGCACTTCACTTAATAAATCGTATTTATGTTTGGCAGTCAAAATTTGCTCCAGCTCAAGTGAGTTATCAAAATGATCCTCGATTGCCCGTTTTCCTTTACCCGTTACAATAATAATGTCCTCGATGCCTGATTCAATCGCTTCTTCCACAATATATTGAATAGTTGGCTTATCGACGATTGGCAGCATTTCTTTTGGCATCGCTTTTGTTGCTGGGAGAAACCTTGTACCCAGACCAGCAGCTGGTATTATCGCTTTTCTAACCTTCATAACTTTTATGCAACTCCTTCTTTTTTTAACCTGTTACAGATGCAAATCCAGGAAGCTCTACGACATTATTCGCTAGATCCAGCAGCCTTGTACGCAATTCTGCTTTGCTCATTCCCCCGTGCAGGGCAATAATTTCTTCAATATGTTCAAAATAAATCTCGGATGATTTGCCTATGTAGATTTTTGGATAAACCTGCTTTTCATTGATTTCATCATCCTTAAGCATTTCTTCGAATAGCTTCTCGCCTGGGCGAATTCCTGTGTACTCAATGCCGATTTCCTCGACCGAGTAGCCCGACATCCGGATGACATTTTGTGCAAGATCGGTAATGTTAACCGGATCACCCATATCGAGGACAAAGATTTCACCGCCTCTGGCAAGTGCACCAGCTTGAATGACTAACCTTGAAGCTTCAGGAATGGTCATAAAATAGCGAACCATGTCCGGATGTGTAACCGTTACGGGTCCCCCCTTCTCTATTTGCTTCTTGAACAGCGGAATAACGCTGCCGCGGCTGCCCAAAACATTGCCGAATCTTACCGCTACAAATTTGGTATTGCTGAACCGGTCCATATGCTGAATGACCATCTCTGCAATCCTTTTTGTCGCGCCCATAACGCTGGTTGGATTAACCGCCTTATCGGTCGATACCATGACAAACGTATCCACGCGAGCTTGGCTGGCTGCTCTTGCCGCATTCAAGGTTCCCATTACGTTATTTTTGAACGCTTCCTCTGGATTTCTCTCCATCAGTGGAACATGCTTATGTGCTGCTGCATGATAAACGACCTGCGGACGATGAGCTTGCATAACGGCCAGCATTTTATTTGCGTCTTGCATATCGGCGATTTCTGTCACAAATTCTATTTTTGTATGTCCGTAAAGCTCTTTCAGCTCCATCTCAATGGAGTAGATGCTGTTCTCTCCATGTCCAAGCAAAATAAGCTTCTCCGGTAAAAACCTCGAAACCTGCCTGCACACCTCAGATCCAATCGAGCCCCCAGCGCCTGTTACCATAACGACCTTCTGAGTGACGTAACCTGAAATACTCTCAATATCGAGCTCTACAGGCTCACGCCCTAATAAATCCTCAACCTGAACATCACGAAATTGACTAACCGACACTCTGCCGGTAGCCAAATCCTCAAGCATAGGAATGATTTGTGTTTTTGCTTTCGTTTTAGCGCATTCGCTAAAAATCGTGTTGAGCTGTTTTTTGCTCAGTGAGGGTATCGCAATAACGATATTGTTAATCTCATAATCAAGCGCTACCTTCGCAATGCTTTCAACTCCGCCCAACACCGGAATGCCCATAATATCTAGATTATGTTTGTTTACATCGTCATCTATGAACGCAGTTGGCAATAGCTCCATATCATTGTTGCTAAGGAGCTGACGGGCAAGCATCGTACCCGCAGAGCCAGCACCAACAATTAACGTGCTTTTACGCAATCCAGCATTTTTCTGGTAGCTGCCACGGAAAATTCTCCAGCATAACCTCGATCCTCCGATTAACAGCATATGAATCATCCAGGTCACGGCCAGCAGCCTGAAAAACACATCCTGCATCACAATTTGCTGAATAATCGCTGCTGCAAAGATCGAGAAGGAAACGGCCTTTGTAATAATCAATAGCTCCCCTACACTCGCATATTCCCATGCCTTCTTATACAAATTGTAGTAGAAGGAAAAGAAATGATGGCTTAATAGCAAAGTAATTGAACTAATTACAATGGGTGCAGTCACCACATCAAGTGAAGCACTTAGCAACAACCTGCTAAAAAAAATGGCGGTAAAAACGATAATGGAGTCGATTAAAATCAATAAAGACAATCTTTGTCGATACGTCAAAGAACATTCACCCTTTCTTCAGATATAGAAAAACAAACGAAATTATTGGCTTAAAAAAATCAAGTTTCATATCTCTGCTACACTCTTAGAGTGTTTAACTAAAAGGCTTTATACCAAACCATTTAGTTAAAGACTCTAAAATAGAGTCCAGGGGCATCGAACCCCGCCTCACACCACACTCTTGACGACTCGCGTCTAAGGTTTTTTTGCAACCCACAGTATGGCCGAGTGCCTCCATTGATAACGGTGAGGAGACATTACCGAATGAAATTGCCTTTACAAACACTTAATGTGCTTTATAAAGAACAATAGTCCGTAAAAAAAGCGCTATCCGATTGATATCATCAAACGCTCTACTTATTTAGTATGACACCCAATATATTAGCTTTTGCAAACAACAATGCACGTTTCGCTTCCAGTGCAAGCTCCTGCTGTGTTTTCCCATGTTTTAAAAGCAAGAGTACGCCGTCACATTTACTTACCAGCGCATTCGTATCCGGAACGCCAAGAACCGGCGGGCAATCCAGCAGGACCATGTCATAATGCTCATCTGCAAATGCCATTACATCTACCATGAGCTGTGAATCGAGCAGTTCTGTCGAATTATAGAGGCGCTGCCCGCTTGGCAAAATATCGAGTCCTTCGACCTCCGTATTATAAATCGCTTCACGAATTTCGAGCTGCTGCCCTAAAACATTCGACAAGCCTGGCGAGGTTTGCACATTAAAGATTTTGTTTATGATTGGATTGCGAAAATTTGCGTCGATGATCAGCACTCTATCGCCACGTTGTGCCATACAGACTGCTAAGTTGACTGCCGCTGTCGATTTCCCTTCACCCTCTGAGGGCGAAGTAACCAGTAAAGAACGCACCTTGCCGCCGCTCGCTGCATAATGAATATTGTTTCGAATGGTTCGATATTGCTCCGAAACGATGCCATGCGGATTAATATAAGCGAGTAAGCTTTTGTTTACATAAGACTTTGACACCTTTTGCCGTTCACGAACCAATCGTCTCACCTCTTACAGAAATGCTTTTTTGTTTTTTCAAACGACTGCTAGCATAATCTTTTCGTTTAATTTTATTAACTTGACCAAGCATCGTTAGGCCGAGCAGCTCTTCCACTTCTCGTTCTGATTTGATAGAATCATCGAGTGAATCTAGCAGGAATACTAACCCTACGCTCAAAATCATGCCCAGCAAGAAGGCAATGTACACGATACGATTGCTTTTTTCATTAATTGGGAAAGGATTTTCTTCTGCCTTCGTCAACAATCTGATGCTCGTAATTCCAAGCACTTCCGATGCTACTTGCCTGTAGGTTTCCACTRCTGTATTTGCGATCTCAGCTGCAAGCCTTGGATCGGTATTCATAACAGAAACTACGGTAACAAGCGAGGCATCTACACTGTCTACTCTAATTTGGCTTCGTAATGCTGCTGCCGAAAGATTAAGACCGAGCTTTTCAATTACCTGATCCAAAACGATTGGCTCTCTGAACAATACCCTCACTGTGCCCATCATATCCGAGGAAGCAGCCACGATCATCCGCGTGTTTGATACATACATTGGCGTTTCAGGCTTTGAATTAAAGAAGCCTGCAGCGACTGTAAAGAGAATAGTAATGACCATGACTATCCACAGACGTTTTTTTACCGTGAGAAATAATGCTTTGAGATTTATTTCTTTAATCTTCACTCTGTCTTGATCATGATGCAATGCTTGTGAATCCTCCAGCCGTTTACCTTCCATTTGCACACCTGCTTACTATGTTTGTTATAAAGAACAATAACACAATATTAGTTCTTTATATAGAACATGTCAATACACTTTCCCGACTTTTTATTCCATGTCAGTTATCGATATGAAGAATAATAATATTTGATGATTTCTTTTTGTCAGCAGAGTAGACATTCGTCTCCGTTCTGCTTTCCTTCCACATATTTGAACGGATCAAGTCTTTTAGTGCTTGGAAATCACCCTTGCTCATACCTTCATCAACCGCATTTTTAATAATGACTCGCCATTCCTCATCCAACGTTTCATCCATATGAATCTTTGGTAAATGCTCTTCTCCGAGTAAATATTCAATGTTAGAGTCTAGTGGAGCTGCTATTTTTGCCATTACCTGAAGAGATGGGTTATTCTGCATATTGCGTTCAATGTAGCTCAAGTAGGACTTGGATACGCCCGCTAGGTCAGCAAGCTTCGTGATCGAGTAGCCCTTTTTTTCCCGTAGACTTTTAATCCGTTCCCCTATCATAATATTCTCCTTCGGCCAGATTAGATCTAAACGTAAAGCTGAACAAAAACAACACAAACTAACACTTTATAACAGACAATATGTATATTTTAGTTCTTTAATAAGAACAGGTCAATAGCATTCCATTTTTTTATATGCAAAGAAGCAGCAAAGATGTACAATTTTTGCAAAAGCAGAAGTTGTAAATATTTATTGAAAGGGAGATTATTTATGATATATTCGCTTAAATCGATAGACTGGATAGCGAAAAATGACCTTATCGATCATCTATTGCAACAAGAAGATAACTTAGCCATTTCTACAATGGATCAAGGTTTTGAAGCTGAGGTGGTAAAGGTCACTTTGGAGCAAACAAGCTATGTATTAAAAATATGGAACAAGGACTCCAGACCTGATGTTAGTTTCCAGTTTCATTTATTGAATGCACTCTTTGACCGTGGATTATCCGTGTCGAAGCCTATTGGCTGGGGGATGAACGCTAATGGCGAAAAGGTATTGTTCACATCGTTTGACGGAGCAGCCGTTAAGAAAGTAAATAAAAAGAAAATGTCCGATCTTGCGCTCCTACTAGCAAGTATCCATCAAACTCCAGTGGAAGAGCTCTTACATGTACAGCTTCCAAAGTATGACTTCATCGACTACTTTTATTCTGCCATAAAAGAACATCCCGATTTATTGCTCGCATTAACACATTTTTTGAGTATGACAGAGATGAATCAAGAACAATTGATACACGGTGATTTTCATTTAGCAAATATACTCGAAAATAATGGAAAGTATACCGTCATTGATTGGACCAATGGTCAGTTAGGTGACATAAGGTATGATTTTGCATGGTCGTTCGTTTTAAAGAGCATTTATGTGTCTGAACAGAATGCTTCTGCATTTCGTACTGCTTATCTAAAAACAAATCCAATTTCACAAAATGACGTTCAGCTTTTTGAAGCGATCGCATGCCTCAGATGGATATTGTACAGTAGGCATAAAAAAGTGCCAAAGGGGACAAATACCCGTGATACAATAATAAGCTTAATCACTAACAACCCTTACTTGAAAGAGCTAGATTTATACGATTTTTCAAAAAAGATATAAAATTTAGTTGCACAAGCCTTCACAAAACACGTAAAACAAGGCTGAACAAGACGAAGCCATGTTCAACCTTTTTTGCTGCCCTTCTTGACTCGCACTTCCTACTGTACATGCACAAACTTTTTTATTTCATGTACTATTTATTCCTTCCTCGTTCATCCAACTATAATTACCCATTTTTATGAACGTCAATAAAAAAAGATCTCCTCACTACGGTATATAACCGTAAGAGGAGATCCTTTTCATTTATCCAATAAGCGAAATCAAGCTTTTAAATTCCAGCTCTTCAAATTTGAGCAATACGGTTTCGCGTTCATACGCCCAGCAGCAGCCATCAAGCTCTGCCGATACTGGCACATCACAGCGAATTGTCGCTAAATCACGGGATAGATGCAGCATATCAAGATCTGCTTCAATTTTCACTCGGATAGTTTTGGATACCGCCTCCAAATTAGCGAGCAAACCCTCGATAGAACCATGCTCTTGAATAAGTTTATGAGCTGTTTTTTCTCCGATACCTTTCACGCCAGGGTAATTGTCCGCTGTATCTCCCATTAACCCTTTGATGTCGATAATTTGAATAGGCGTAAGTTGGCGTTCTTCCATTAGCGTTTCCGGCGTATACACCATGTAGTTCCCGATGCCCTTCTTCATGATCGCAACCGATACCCGGTCGTCCACCAGCTGAAGCATATCATGGTCACCCGTCACAACAAAAATTTGCGCTTGATCCTTAAGTGCAGCAGCAAGTGTTCCAATGCAGTCATCCGCCTCATATCCTGCGATCCCAATATTCGGTACACCGAAGCTGGCAACAACTTCTTTCACAAGATCAAACTGAGGAATTAGATCCTCTGGCGCAGACGGACGATTGGATTTGTAACCATCATACTGCTCCGTACGAAATGTCGTGCTTCCCATATCCCAGCAGCATACGACATGTGTTGGATTAAACGTATTGATTGCATCCATGAAATACCGAACAAAACCATGTACTGCATTAACAGGTACGCCTGCACTTGTTTTACGAACGCTTCCTCCGAATGAAGTAGCGAAATAAGCCCGAAATAAGATTGCCATCCCATCAACCAAAAGTAAACGTTGTTCACTCATCGTTATAAAACCCCTCTCAAACATATAAAACCATTATTAATATTTATTGCCCACGAATAAATTTTCCAATCCGCCCCGCAGCTTCCTTCAACCGTTCTTCGCTTTCTACCAGCGCTATTCTTACATAACCTTCACCCTCGGAGCCAAAAGCTTCCCCAGGCACAACGACAACGCCTGTTTGACGAAGCATTTCCTGGGAAATTCGCCTGGACGTCCACGGCTCGCTAAGCGACCACTGCATAGGAGGAAGCTGCGCCCAAACGAACATTGTTGCCCGAGGTGCCGCAATATCCCATCCTTCTGCTCGAAGCGCTTCAAGGAATGTATTACGCCGCTGCTCATAAAGCTTTCCTGCCTTTGGCTTCTCTACATTTGCTATCGCTTCCTGAAGTGCAACAATTCCTGCCTCTTGAATAGGATCAAACACGCCGTAGTCAATATTCGCTTTCAGCTCGCGGAGAGCGGCGACTGCTGCTCTATTTCCAGCCAAAAAACCAATTCTGCAGCCAGCCATGTTGAAGCTTTTGGACAAAGAATGGAATTCAACCGCATGGTCGATTGCACCTGGTACCTCAAGAATGCTAGGCGGCTCACAGCCTTCAAATCCCATTTCGGAGTATGCAAGATCATGAACGACCAATACGTTATGACGCTTTGCTTTATCAATCAATCGCTCAAAAAAGGAGATGTCCGCTATAGCAGAAATCGGGTTGTTCGGGTAATTGAGCAAAATAAACGTTGCCTGGTCCCATTCCGAATCCGGTATTGCCTCCAGATCAGGCATAAAGCCATTCTCCTCGCGCAGCGGCATCAATACAGATTCGACTCCCGCGAGCGCTAATGATGCAGCATAAATCGGATACCCCGGATTAGGCAGCAAAACGATATCGCCAGGATCACAAAGCGCCATGGCAAGATGGGCAAGACCGTCTTGTGAGCCAAGCAGTGTTACGATCTCGTCTCCAGCATCCAGCTCCACGTTAAATCGATGCTTCATCCATTTCGCTGCATGCTCTCGAAATGGCAAGCCGCTTTTAATTGCTGGATACGAGTACATATCACTGCGCAATGCCGCTTCACTAAGCGCCTGTCTAACGGCGGGCGAAGGCGGCTGATCCGGATTTCCGATGCCAAGATCAATAATATCAAGACCGCTTTCCACAGCTGACCGCTTCCACGCTGCAACTTCTGCAAATATGGATGATCCTAGCTGCGACAGCCTATTGGAACGCCATTTGGTTTGTGACATACGTCCATTCACCCTTTTCCATTGTTCCAAACTTGTTCGTATTGTTCTTCCTTATATCCAACAGTAACCGTCTTGCCATCCGTCACGATAGGCCGTTTAATCAGCATGCCGTTCGAAGCAAGCAAGTCATATTTCTCATCTTCAGACATGTCAGCCAGCTTGTCCTTCAAACCAAGCTCCCTGTACACATCTCCAGATGTGTTAAAAAACTTTTTCAGCTCCAGACCGCTGTTTTTGACAATCTCCTTCAGTTCCGCAGCTGTAGGTGTTTGCTCAACAATATTTCTGGATACGACATCGTTGCCCTTATTTTGCAGCGATTTAAGCGCTGAGCGGCATGTACCGCATTTTGGATATTGAATGATAGTTAGTTCCTTTTGTTTCGTCATCCTCTTGTTTCCTCCAGCATTGGGCTGACTAGTCCCATTTATTTTGATAGACTCCGTTCTAATCGTTCAAGCTCAGGCGGCAAATCCGCACGCCATCCCATCCATTTTTTTGTAATTGGATGGGTAAAGCCCAGTATCTCGGCATGGAGTGCTTGACGACCGACTGCGTCCTCCCACTCTTCCTCCACACCTTGCTGAGTACCATACATTTTATCTCCGATAAGCGGGCAGCCGATATGCTTCATATGAACGCGAATTTGATGCGTCCGTCCCGTTTCGAGCTTTAAGCGCACTGCCGCTGCGGCAGGCTTGTCCGAAGTAGATTCATAATGTGCAATCGTCTCATAGTGCGTAATAGACGGATAACCCTCTGGCGTGACGATGCGAACATGCGGCTGGTCTGGGTCACGGTCAATCGGCGCATCAACCACTCCCGCAGCTGGCTCAGGGCAGCCATAAACATAAGCACGGTACAGCTTTAAAATACCGTTTGCCTGCATTTGCTCCGAAAGCTGTTGATGTACATATGAGGTTTTTGCAATAGCAACAAGTCCGGATGTTTCTTCATCAAGGCGGTGGACGGGACGGAAACGCACCTTCTCTCCCGCCTCTTGCCAATGGTAGACGATACCATTAGCAAGCGTCCCCGTGTAATGTCCATGGGTCGGATGGACGATCATACCGGCTGGTTTATTTACGATAAGCAGATCCTCATCCTCGAATACGATCTGTACCGGAATAGGTTGCGGCAAAATATCTCCGGAAATTTCCCTCTCCATGCGTACGCGAATGATATCGCCCGCTGCAACGGGAGCTGTTGTATAGGCACGAATCTCGTTAACAGTCAGTCCATGCTCCGTTTGCTTTACTTGCGAGAGCAGCTTGCGTGATACGCCCAGTTGACGCTCCAGCACCCGCCGGACGGTCATTCCATGCTCTGCCTCACTAACCGCAGCCACCAACGGCCGATAATATAATAATTCAAGTCTATCCATCATTTTTTAGGCTTCCGAAATACTTCTGCGCTGCGTACATATTCCGTATCTGATACGCCAAGCTTCGCATTTGCAACTCTAGCAGCGGCGAAGAAAAAATCGGACAATCGATTCAAATACGTTTGTACATCGGCATTAATCGGATGCTCCGCTGCAAGCGTTACAACGCGGCGCTCTGCCCGACGGCATACCGTTCGGCATACATGCAGAACTGCAGAAACAGAGCTTCCTCCCGGCAAAATAAACCTCGTGATTTCCGGCGCCTCTGCTGTATATTGGTCAATCCATTCTTCCAGACGTTTAGACGGCTCTGCTGATATTTTTAGAGGCGCGCCTTCAACGGCGTAAGCAAGATCTGAGCCGCAGTCAAACAATTCCTGCTGAATATCAACGAGCCAAGCTGCCATTTCTGCCAGCTCTTCGTGTTTGGCAGCTTCCGCCGCTGCCTGCCCTACAAAACAATTCAATTCGTCAATGGTACCATATGCCTCAACACGAACATCATCCTTGCGCACGCGGCCGCCAATTAAAGATGTCTGACCGCTATCGCCCGTTCTTGTGTATAGTTTCATCGGCCTTGCCTCCTTTTTTCATCCATTACTCTCTATTCATGCAAACAGCAGGTCGGATAAGCTCCTGACCTGCTGTTTATTAAAGGCGCTAAATTAGCCTTCTTGCTTCAAGCGATGTACAAAGCCGCCTATTCGATCAAGCGCTTCAGTCAGATTCGTGACAGAAGTTGCATAGGAGCAGCGAAGATGGCCTTCGCCTCCGAGACCGAATACATCTCCCGGAACAGCTGCAACATTCGCTTCGTCGAGCAGACGCTGCGCAAACTCCTCACTTGATAAGCCAGTCGATACGATCGATGGGAATGCATAAAATGCACCCTGCGGCTCATGGCAATCGAGTCCGATTTCCCTGAATCCTTTTACGACAAGACGCCGGCGCTGATTATAAGCCTCCACCATGCGGTCCTTCTCTTCTAAGCCATGTTGAAGTGCTTCAAGTGCTGCATACTGTGCCATAATCGGCGCGCACATCACTGTATACTGATGAATTTTTAACATAGCTGCAATAAGATCAGGATGGCCGCAAGCATAACCCATCCGCCAGCCTGTCATCGCGAAAGCTTTCGAGAAGCCGCTCACAAGAATGGTACGATCCTTCATCCCTGGCATTGCAGCAAAGCTTACATGCTTCGAGCCATAAGTAAGCTCCGCATAAATCTCATCGGAAATAACAATAAGATCATTCTCTTCCACTAGCTTTGCAATAGGCAGCCAGTCCTCATAGGTCATAGTGCCGCCAGTAGGGTTGCTTGGATAACATAAAATAAGTACTTTTGATTTTGGCGTTATAACGGCTTGAAGCGACTCAGCCTTCAGCTTAAATTCATCCTTGGCAAACGTTTCAATACCGACAGGTTTTCCTCCGGTAAGCGCGGTTATTGGTGAATAGGAAATATAACATGGCTCAGGAATCAAAATTTCATCGCCAGGCGCAATAAACGCACGAAGTGCAAGATCGATGGCTTCACTGCCGCCAACGGTTACTAATATTTCGTCCGCAGGGTTGTAAGGCACGGCAAATTGATCGTTTAAGTACTGCCCGATTGCTTCCCGCAGCTCTGGCATTCCCGCATTTGACGTGTATTGCGTTTTCCCCATTTCAAGCGCATATACAGCAGCTTCCCGAACATGCCATGGCGTCACAAAGTCGGGTTCCCCTACTCCTAATGTAATAACATCCTTGCGCGTACTGACCAAATCAAAAAACCGACGGATTCCCGACGGTTTGATGCCCCGAACGAGCGGTGACAAATAATCAGCCATCGATTGACGCTGCAAAGGTGTGGAGGGTTGTTTCTCTTCATCTTTAATCATTGCCATCACCCTTTTTTCACGGCGAAACCATCAACCGATGATCACCTTCATGCTCCTCGAAGATAATGCCGTCTTGTTTGTATTTTTTCAAAATAAAAAATGTTTTTGTCGATAATACTGCGTCAATAGGCGATAGTTTATTCGATACAAAAGAGGCGACCTCTTTCAACGTTTTTCCTTCAACCTCAACGAGCAAATCGTATGCTCCCGACATCAGGTAGACGGATTTTACTTCTGGATATAAATAAATGCGCTCAGCGATTCCTTCGAAACCGCGACCGCGTTCTGGTGTAATTTGTACCTCAATAAGTGCAGTTACCTTCTGGTCGTCAATCTTGCTCCAGTTTACGACTGTCGCATACTTCACGATAATATGGTCTTTCTCTAGCTCGGCGATGGCTTGCTTTACTTCCTCGGTTGTTACGGCTAACATGGTTGCGATCAAATCTGCATCTCTGCGCGCATCCTCCTGAAGCAGTTCAAGCACTTTCAACTGTAATTCGGTCATTGTATAACTCCTTCCAGTACAACTGCAATTATAAAGAATATTTTACAACGTTTTTGTTTCTCGCGCAATCAAAGCATAAAAGGCTGAAGCCTTTATTTTGGCGGCTTCAGCACTTCTCGCGGAGAAATATTAGCATGATATGTAAAAGCTGCTTCTGCTTGCTATTCCTTATAAAAAGGAAAGACCCCAAAGGGGTCTTTACATGTAATGCGTTTGTGAGCCTTGTTGATATTGGCCGGACTGCTGCATTTGCGGCGTATACATTGTTTGGTTTTGCTGTTGCCCAAGGTTTTGCTGTAAAAACTGGCTCGTTTTTTGTTTGGTTTGCTGATATTGCTTAGCCTGCTTGTCCAGCTCCTGACGCAGCGCAGGCGAGGATGTATTGTACATATTCGCTTGCTGCATCGCCGTAAACAGCTGGCCTTGCAGTGCCAACGTGCTGTCTGTCAATTTCGTAAACAGCTGGCGAATATCAGGACAAATAGACTCTGTTGCTGCTGTTGCATATTCACGAACAACTCTTTTCAAATCGCTAAGGATCGTGCCTGCCAAATCTTCCTCAGTCAATATCGATTGCTTTTGTTGTTGCTGCATTATGATTGACCTCCTAATCTTCTTTTAAAATCCTTCTTATTGTTGAGGCTGTGTTGGAGCCATTTGCTGATGGTGCGAAATCGCATGCAGCAAAGAATCATAGTGCTGCTGATGGGTTTGAATCATTTGTGAGCATAAATTTCTAAGCGCTGGTGTAGTACCGGTAGCAACAAGCGTTGCACATTGCTTAATTAATAAATCCTCGTTGGACATAGAGTCTGCAATGTACTCCAGCTCTTTTGCCGTCATTGGCTGCATCATTTAATCATCCTCCTCTAAACTTGGTCCAAAATTACGATTTGATCCATTTATTTCGTGCCAAACGTATTATGAGCTAAATTTCCTTTATTTATGTGTCAATATTTAAATCGAAATTGCCGGTGTGAATTAATTGGAAATCCACCTCTATAATTAACTGATCGGGCTTTGGCAGCCACTCCTTACTTTTGCATGCTTGCTGCCAATAAGCTTGATGGTAACGGTACAGATGATGCTCCAGTTGAAAGAAACTAACTTTCTTCTCGAGCCCCTTGCGGAACGTATCCTCCATCTCCTGCTTAATCCGCGCTTTAACTGACGAAACAATTTCATGTTCCTGTATAACGCCATCCATTTCTGCGACATTCCCGTCTACTCGCATCTTTAATGTGAAAATGGGCTTGTCACCTTTAAAACTCACATCCACACTCCCTCTGGATGAAACGACAGCGATTGCTGCTTTCCCTTTTTCCCCTTGCGCTTTGAGCAGAAAATGCTTGAATTCAGGATCTGCCCATCTTAGCCCTGTGGCTTCAGGCTCCGTAAGATAACCGAGATATTTAAGATCTTTAAATATAAATATCCCTTCTATTAACTGGATTTGCAGCGGTTGTTTCTTTCTTTTCCAGTATTCTTCATTTGCATTCAAAGCAGGGAGAGTAGTGACCATGGAGGGTTCATTCAGCGTCTGTACCGCCAGCTGCAAGGAATAAGGACGAATGAAGCTTCTCTGGCTGTCGAGAGGGCCCGGCATATACATAATGCTGTTAAGCGGTGATTGATCAAAAAAAGTATCGCTAGTAAAAATTTTTTCAATCGGAGCTTTGGTTCCGAAAAGCAGCGACGTATACCGCGATGCCCGCTGACGATTCACCCCGTCCATGATGTCAGCGATTTTGCTCATCGCTCTCTCCTGTACGATCACGGTTTTTAAATGCTCCAAGCTCAAAATCGTTTGGCCAGAGCGAGCCAAGTCATTTAGAGCTAGCAATACGGTATCTCCCGACCCTTTTCCGATCCAAACCGGATTTGGATCAGGCTGAAGCGATTCTGTTTTTGCAATTAGGCCAAATTTAATCGTTTGGGCATAAATATCGTATTGTCCGTCCTTATAGTCGATGCCAAATGCGGATATATAGCTCACATCCGCCAAGTTAACTTCATCCCAGCAGCCTTGCAGCAGCAACGACATAAACACGATGCCTGCCAGTGCCGCACACTTTCTAAGCTGTGTTCCCTGCTTTGTAATCCATGCAAAGAGCATCATTTATTCCTCCTCGTACTCTTAAGCTTCCATGGCATTTGTATAAGCGCTGGCAGCAGCTCTTTTAAGCGCATAGGTGCAACCGGGTATAAGTAAGAGCGTCCAAATGATTCTAACGTGCACAAATAGATAAGTACCGCAAAGGAGCCGACAAAAAAACCGAAAATGCCCAGCACAGATGAGCAGATAAGGACAAGGTAACGGATGATGCTTACGGAGCCGCTTAATGACTGATTCACGAGAGTAAAGGTTGATACCGCCGTTACCGCGGCCATTACGAGCATCGTTGGCGATGTCATGCCCGCACGGATGGCTGCATCTCCAACGATCAATCCGCCTACAACAGAAACGGTTTGGCCTACTGCCCTTGGAAGTCTTACACCGGCTTCCCTGAACAGCTCGAACATGGTCAGCATCAGAAACATTTCCATCGTTGCCGACAGCGGCAATCCGATTCGCGACATCGTAACGGTTGCTAGCAGCGTAAATGGAATCTGATCCGTGTTGAATGCTGACAGCGCTATCCAAAAACCTGGCAAACAAATAGCTAATACGAGTCCTACGAGCCTTAACAAACGTTCTAATGAAACATAATAAAAGGGTAAATGTGCGTCCTCTGGTGATTTGATGAGCAGCAATAAGTTTCCTGGAGCAATAAGTGCAGATGGCGACCCATGGAGCAATATTGCTACCTTGCCTTGCAGCAAGGATTGAACGACATAATCAGGCCGTCCTACAAATTCAACGAGTGGAAATAAAGATAAGCGGCGGTCGGATAAAAGCTCCTCCAGTTGACTTCCTCCTACTAGAGCCGGAATATCGATATTGTCCAGTCTCCTTCTAGCTTCTTTAACAAGCTTGGGATCGGCCTTGCCCTCCATATGAAGCAAAGCGACCTCCGTTAAGGACTCGGAGCCGATTTTTCGATACTCTACATGCATATCTGGTGTTTTTAGCCTCATGCGGACTAATGCAACATTCGTTGAAAGCTGTTCGACGAACCCGTCGCGCGGTCCTCGAATCGATACTTCAAGCACCGACTCCTCTGGTGTCCTTCCAGGCTGATTAGCGATGTCAAATTCAAACAATCCTTCGAATTTAGCAAAGGACAATATGACACTGCCTGCAAATAGGCGGGCAAATACGTTGCTGTCAAGATCCCCAGACTGAATTTTACTAAATAACATGCTGGGCTTATGTTTTTCACCTGTATCTGCGTCTGGCACCGTTCTGAATTGCTCCGCCCATTTCTCCAATAACGGCAATAAGCCTAGCTGCAATTGTTGGTTGTCGATTAATCCATCGCAATAAATCAATGTCACTTCCATTGGACCGTCAACGTCGAGTGTCAGATTATATTCAATAACATCATGACAATCCTTCAATATGTGTTTTAACTGATCCAACGAAATATCGTTTTGATCGATCTCACTATTATGCTCGTCATGAATCATAACTGCTCTGCCTCCTCCGAGCCGATAATGGCTGTTCTTTTTTTATCACCCTGTTTTTTTCTAAACATAGACACGATCCAAATTACGATCGTTAAGAGCATGACGACAATGCCGGTGTACTGAAATGCAGCATGTAATGCCGTCCTTACCTGAAGCATATTTTTGATGCCAGCGCCCGAGATGACCAAAATGATCACGCCGAGCACAGTAGGTGATATCCACTTCTGTTTTAAACGGCGCAGCGGCCAAAATTCTGACAAAATGTGAATGGATATCGATAGACGAATAAGTGCGCCTGACATCCACTGAAAAATTGCAAAAAAATCAACATGCTCAAAATATTTCCCGATGGAGACCAGTCTCCATTGCGAAAAAGCAGGGTACCGCATTTTATCAGCTTCAACAGGGCCGAATTCTACAATCGCGCCCATTACCGGACCAAGTGTCAGCAGCGATAAGAACAAAACAAGCACGATGAAATGCCATCTTTTAAATTTTCCATGGATATGATGCTGGATGAACATGAACCCAAAAAACTCGCAAGACGAAGTCAACACATAATAAATGCCTTTCATGACCGGGCTCATCCCATTCTCGAGCATAGGCAGCAAATAGTGATAATCCTTGTGAGGCATGTTCGCAGACATGACAAAATCGCCTAACAGTACAACGATCGGCAATAATATACAGCTAACATAAGCAATGGTCCGCAGCCCTGAGACTGATGCAAACATACAAAGACCTAAAAAAACAGTACAAACCACCATGGAGGGCGTATTGGGCAAATAGGTTGTCGCAGTCCACGAAGCTGTAATAATAAGTGATTCAAAAGCAATACTCAGCTGTACCAGCAGAAAAATACTAATAATTATCCAAGCCAAAAACCGCGGCATAAGCTGTATGAGCCATTGATCAAACGGAGTTCCATCCATTCGCTTTAATATTCCATAAAAAGGAAACAAAACCCAAGGAAGGACGATTACAAGGCCAAAAATAACAGAAATCCATGCATCGCGCTTAGCAGCATCAAGCAGCAGCGGTACAACCAGAACATGATTTACAAGTCCAACAGACAAAACCATCATTAACATAGAGGGTAAAATCCCAAATGGTTTCACTTTCATAATCTTGTCACTTCCTTCCAAAGATAATGTTTCCAGATCTATGTATCTAAATGCATCCTGTCAATCTTTTATTTAAAGAGAACAAAAAAAACTATGCTTAAGCCGTCTACTGGCTAAGAGCATAGTCTTCTTTCCTACGGAATATGAACCGTCTTCACATGATCAAAATGTAAAAAAACGGGGTTTCCACTTACAGTCGCAAGCTCAATCATGCTTTGATCGACATTTTTCAGAACGCCGATTTTATTTGAATTCTCGCCGAGATCAAGCACGACGAATTCGCCGATTAATTTACGAAGCTGTTGATCAAAAGTTCTTGCAAGGGTTAGCGGGGATGGCTTTAGAGGGAATTGTTCCGGTGTTAACGTGTATGGTGTTACGTTAGGACTGTACGGAATTAAATATTTCATATGGTGGAGAGAGATGATCACCGTATGATAAACGGGAGAATAGAAGACGAAAAAATCATTCATAACGGTGGTCAAATAACCATGAATAGACTGATTACCTGTAATATAAATCTCAGAGAACATACCTTTCGCATTCATTAATATTTTTCGGTACGAGACGGGCTCATTATAAGGCTCGAAAGGCATTTCCGGTACTTCATATATTTCTTCTGCTTCTTCTTTACGAGTTGAAAGACGAAGCTGCTGCAGATGAATAAGCGGGATATACAAAAATTGTGTTCCATTATGCAGCACTAATATATCCTGACCAAACTCGATCAATTTACCTCGTATAGGCGCTACTTTCCCTGAAATCTCCAATTCGACCTGCTTATCCAACAGCGGATGACGGTTTTTCATGCAATTAACCTCCTTTCATCCGGATAGATCGCGTAATCGGGCAAAAGCTCTACCTTTTGCCCGACAGGCCATTATGATTTTTTTACTGAACTGCGAGTTGTTTTTACGGCAGCCGCATTTGCATTGCTTTTTCCACCGCTGCGATTGCCTTGTGTTTTGTTTTTATTGTTGTTTTTGCTGTCGCTTTTGTTTTCGTTTTTGCTGTTGCTTTTGTTTTCGTTTTTGCTGTTATTGTTGTTTTTGTTATTGTTGTTTCCGCCAGATTTGTTGCTTCCCGCTGCTTTAATTGATTTGATGTGGAAGTTCTGGATTTGCATAGCTTCTTTACCGGAAACGAGCAGGATTGAGTTGCTGCCTGCTTGAGCAATGAAACCTTCAACTTTCTCAGGTCCGCCGGAATTAAGCTGTACAAAGGTTTGATTCATTGCACGAATAACACCATTGAAATTGTTTGCACGAATAACTTCTGTGCTGCGACTTCCGCTTCTGTTGCCAGATCCACTTTTGTTGCCTCCGCTTGAATTGCTGGCACCTCCCTCAGTAACACTCTTAACATGGCTGTCTGCGATATAAACGACACCTTCATTTGTGTTTAAAACAAGATAGTCGCTTTTTACAGAGTGGAGCTTGCCTTGAAGTGAGTCCGGTCCGCCGCGATTAACTTTTACGTTTTTTCCTACCAAGCTTTGAAGAAAGTTATGATCCTTGTTTCCACTCTTGTTGCTTTTGTGGCTATTGTTATAACTAGCAACAGATTGACCAGCTGAATAACCATTGTTATACCATAGACTCATAAAAAAATCCCTCCGATAATTTCATAGTTTGTTGTTCTAAGACTGTCTTCAAATACGCCCTTACGACCTATTCACTTCCCATTCATTACTCTGTTGCTTTGCATCCTCCTTTTCCCATTCACTCCATCTATCATGAGTTACGAAATGTAATATATTAATATGTATACCGTATGGAAGTGGTACTAGATTGCTATCTATTTATGAGAGATTGAGCAATTCCCCTATAAATAATAGAGTAGTATAATTATAGATTTTGAACTCTACTGGTTCAGATATGGAAGCTTTCCATTGTGATCATTAGGATTGAAAACATTCATGACCAAATAATCGTGACCATCTGGGCATTAGCTGAATAGAGTATTAAGATCAAAACGCCTATCGTGTAACGGTAGGCTTTATCTTTTGCTTCGGGAGATGGTTAGATGGTTGCTGAAGTCTTGCCGACACGTTCCATACGCATGAATGCTTCTGATTTCCAAGAGATACAAAGCGATGCTTGGGGGCGTTCCTTCAAACCGGCACAGCTCGAGATGGAGGGACAAACCTATACTGCAGAGTTTGGCTTGCGGGGAGGACATACACGTAATTATTCCAAAAAATCTTATGAAGTTCGGCTTGAAAATGGCAAAACATTTCATTGGAATGCGGAATATGACGATCCATCCATGATGCGGAACRCACTTTCCTTTTACTTTTTCAATAAAATTGGTGTGCCATCCCCTCAAACCAACCACTTCTGGCTCATAATAAATGACGTGCCTCGAGGCGTTTATTTGGAAATCGAAGCGGTAGATCAACTTTTTTTCGAAAAAAGGGGCATTGGCTGCCGTTCTCTTCTCTATGCCGTCAATGACAGTGCCGACTTCAGCTTAACGGACCCTGTCTCTAAAGGTACGAAAGCTTCGTTATTTGATGGTTATGAATTGAAGCTGGGAAAGACGGGGACAAAAAAGAGGCTCGTATCGTTCGTTCGAAATATCAATCGTTTGTCTGGCAGTAAACTGAATGAGCATAATGCCAAACGCCTTGATGTATCACAATATTTATTATGGCTTGCCGGAGCTGTATTGACTGGAAATTACGATGGATTTGATCAAAACTATGCGCTTTATGAGCATAGCAAAAGTGGGAAATATCGAATCATTCCATGGGATTACGAGGGAACCTGGGGAAGAAACTGTTACGGAAAGCCTTGCGGCAGCGATCTCGTCCGTCTTCAGGGCTACAATACGCTGACAGAGAAGCTATTTACATTCCCATCGTGCAGACGAAAATATAGAGCGATCATAAAGAAACTGCTGTTATCCGCATTTACTGTGGAGAAGCTGGAACCCGTCATTTCGCAGATGCATGCACAGTTATCTCCGGCTATTCGCAGCGATTATACGCGAAAGGCGAGCTATGACACCTTTTTAGCAGAACCAGCCTTTATTCATAACTATATTGATGAAAGACGCAATATATTGCAGCAATCATTACGGGAATGGTTATAAACCACTCCCGTATGCTGATCAAAAAATATCCATGCTCATATACCGCTCTCCAGTATCTGGAGCAATGCACAGCACTCGCTTCCCAGCACCAAGACGTTTTGCAATTTGCATCGCTGCCCATACCGAAGCGCCTGAGGAAGGTCCTAGCAGCAAACCCTCTTGCGTCGCTAACGCTCTCATTGTCGTTAGAGCATGCTCATCTGAAACTTGAATGATTTCATCATAAATCGATGTATTAAGAATAGCGGGCACGAAACCAGGACTAGTACCGACAAGCTTATGCGGACCTGGCTTTCCTCCTGACAACACCGGTGACCCTTGCGGCTCTACTACCGCTACATACAAATGAGGGAGCACTTCCTTTAGCGCTTCACCTGTTCCTGTGATCGTGCCGCCTGTACCTGCGGTAGCAACGAAAGCGTCTAGCTTGCCATCTGTTTGCTCGATAATTTCTATCGCAGTCGTCATTCGGTGAATCCGCGGATTCGCATGATTCTCGAATTGATTCGGTATGTAGCTGCCCGGGCGCTCAGCCCGAAGCTCCTCCGCTTTTCGAATTGCTCCCGGCATGCGTTCAGCAGCAGGCGTAAGCACAACTTCCGCTCCGTATGCTTGCAGCAGTTTAATCCGCTCAGCAGTCATGTTGTCCGGCATAACTAATATTATGTTGTAACCTCTAGCTGCTGCGTTCATGGCTAGGCCTATGCCTGTATTGCCGCTAGTTGGTTCAATAATGGTATCACCAGGCTTAATCAAACCGCGCTTCTCGGCATCATTAATAAGAGAGAAGGCTGCGCGATCCTTTACGCTGCCGCTT
Source organism: Paenibacillus sp. 01T424 (assembly GCF_056398745.1). Taxonomy (NCBI): domain Bacteria; kingdom Bacillati; phylum Bacillota; class Bacilli; order Caryophanales; family Paenibacillaceae; genus Paenibacillus; species Paenibacillus sp. 01T424. The sequence goes on from NZ_JBFTPZ010000003.1 coordinate 25,547, forward strand.
GGGTTGAAGCGTTCCAGCTTAACGCATACTTCGGCGCTGCCTTCCTCTGGAAGACGGTTTAGCCTTACGACAGGCGTATTCCCAATTAATTGCGTAATGTCTGCAACTACTTTCGGCATTCCTTCACTTCCTTTCTATTTAGGTTTGTGCTTGCTGCTCTGTAAGAAACGGCTTCATGAACCACCAACCAGCAATCGGCACGATGCCAACCGCAAACAAGAGCCAAGTAATGGCGACAGCAGAATGATTCAGCGGCAAAACGATTAAATATGACGATAAGCCGATAATCCTGCCAAAAACTAATCCCGCTTCACGAAGGACGATAAATTCCTCTCGTTCCCGCGCACTTTCCTCGGACTGGCCAATGAGGTCAAATACTCTTGAGGTCATAGGTATAATATAAAGCGGCATAAACAGTGATGTTCCGATTCCGAACATAAGCAATGTAGCATAAGAGACCTTCCAGAACAGCGGCAATATAACGATTCCAATCATGATAACGCCTATGAGCATCGCCCATTTGCGATTGTTTTTTTTGAGCTTTTTGCCAACAATCCAGAAGCTGATTAAAGCAACTAAGGATGTAATGAGTGAATACGTTCCTAGCTTGCTTTCGTTTTGCGTAGCTACGTATACCGTAAGGCCAACAAGAAACATAAATACGCCTTCTCGCACGCCCTGCGCTGCAATAGCTGGAAACATGCGACGCCACGGATTTCCTTTTTGCATCAGCTGCTGGAAGCCATGCTTCCAATTATAGCGGCCTTGACCATGGCGTTTTTTAAGCCAAAAGCTGAGCACTACACTTATAGAAAATATGATTAATGAAAGGGTGAAAATAAGCCTATATCCCTTTTCTCCTTGCATCGACGTGATAAGCAAGCCTGATACCCACGGCGCCACGATACCTGCCGCAGAACCAAGCAGCCCCGACCAGCCATTGAAACGATCCCGATTATCTGGATCTGTCACTTCGAAATAAACTACATTAAATGCGACCCAAAAAAAACCGAGTGCCATCCCATTTAAAAGGCCAAGCGGCAAATAATATACTTTCGCTTGTGTACCCAGCAGCAGTACTGAACAATAAAACACGCCTGACAAAATAATGCCTATGCGCAAACTATTCATTTTGTTATGCTCTTTTACCCATTTCCCAACAACCCAAAAGGTTAAACCACTCATTACATATTGACCCATAGTGAACCAACCGATCAACATATAAGATTGGCTTGCTTTCCATAAGTATACGGGAACAAACGTCCCAGACAGCGCGTTCGCAATACCGTAAAGCGCCTGCACAATAAGTAAAAGGGCTGCTTGTCCATTTAAGGTTTTTGCCAAAACGATTCCTCCTGCCGCAGGCCAGTTCATGCATTCACATGTCTAGCCCTTTACGTATCAGAATTACGTTTTGTAAGATTCCCTTTTTGGATGCAGCCCATGCCCGTCCATTATTGCCAGTTGTTTGTTATTCTTCCGGTGTTAGACGATTGATCATTTGCTCGCGGTCGCCTGAACTCAGCAAGGACGAGGTTTGATAGCAAACGGGACAAACGTACAAGGTCAATTGAAAAGGAGTTTCGAGCACCGCTTTTCCTAAAGATGGAGCGATTCTAGACTCGAATTGCTGCCCATCAATTGTCTGTACGCCTGCTTCGATCATATACGCCCGACATGCCGGGCATTCAGGTACTTCATCCTGATCATCAAGCACACGCTGAACCGTTTCTTCCACAGCAAATCGTGCACTGTCAGCATTGCGGAAACCATCACCCTGAGCTAGCCAACGTTTATGGTTCGGATCATCGGAATCGTCTTCTTCCGCTTCTTCCTCCAGTTCATCGTCTGACCAATCGTCTTCAGGTTCCTCGCCATTTTGCTTTGCTGCTCTGCGAGCATCATTGATTTTTAGCGCCTGAACAGCTTTTTCATGCTCATCAGCTTCCACTTCATCCTCATCATAACCAAGCTCTATCGTACGATATGCGCTTAATTCATTGTCGCAATGCGGACAATGCGATTCCGGCCCAATTTCTTCATCCCATACAATTTCCGTTAAACACCAAGGACATATCAAATGCTCATCCATGCTCATAACTTCCCCTCTAATGATTCATTAAATATACGATACCGAAAACAAAAAACAAAACAGCGACAACCGCTAGTATTCTCCATAAATATTTCATATGGTTTCACCCCGTTTATATAATGACAGTTGCACCAATCACGTAAGATAAAGATACAGAAATGATCATTGCAATAAGCCCTACCGCACGGTTATCACGAGCGATTTCGTCATCGATTCGAAAAACAGGCGTTAGAAATTCGAATAAAAAATATGCTGCCATAAGTATGACGAAACCGAACGCACCCCAAATAAGGCTTTGATACACCGAATCGTTGGACTCGATGGAAAACCTGAAAATATTACAAATACCGAATATTTTACCGCTTGTCGCCATAGCAACAGCAACGTTTCCCTTTTTTATCTCCGTCCAGCATTTATATTTGGTTACGAGCTCAAAGCACGATAAAAAAACGATGAGAGACAGCACCGCAACCGATACATAAACAAGTGAAGCAGCATACGGATTGCTCAGCAACTGATCGACTTCATTACTCATTTACAAGACCCCTCCATCATCTGCCGTATTCGATTGCGCAATGGCTAGGAGCTATTTAAGCTCCACAACCGTCACGCCAACGCCGCCCTCGCCATAATTGCCGAGTCGAAAGCTCTTCGCATGGCTGTGTCTACGCAAATATTGCTGTATTCCAGTACGAAGCACACCAGTGCCTTTACCATGAATAATAGCAACCTGAGCTAAGCCTGATAAAAAGGCCTCATCAAGAAAACGGTCAACCTCAAGGATTGCTTCTTCCAGATTTTCTCCGCGAAGATCGAGCTCCATCTTAATATTTTCTTCTCTGGTGCGCTGCAAGCTGGCTGCTTGCTTCGGCTGTTGTGTCTTACTAGCGGCAGCTCCAGAGCTTCGCAGCTCCAAATCATCCAGCGCAACCTTCATCTTCATAATGCCCAGCTGCACTGTAGCATCGGAACCATGAATTTCCACAACCGTGCCCTTCTGATTTAAGCTATAAACGGTTACTTCGTCGCCAGCTTCAATCTTAACCTGCTTCGTTGCTGTCTTGGAAGCTCCCCGCTTCGATTTCTGAAGCTCGGGAGCCGCTTCATCAAGCTTGCGGCGTGCCTCAATGAGCTTATGCTCCTTGACGGAGGCACCCTCCTCCATTGCAAGCTTGCGCAAATCCGCAATAATTTGTTCTGCCTCGCGTTTGGCTTTGAGGACAGCCTCGCGAGCCTCATCTTGCGCCTTCTGCATCAGCTTTTCTTTCTGCTCTTCAAAGCGCAAACTCTCTGCCTCATGGCGCGCGCGCAGCGTCTCCATCTCACGGCGGAGCGACTCTGCCGTTTGACGTTCCGTTTCAGCGCCTAACCGGTTCTCTTCAAGGGAGGCGATCATATTTTCAACCCGTTGATCCTCTTCGCTTACTTCTCCTCTTGCATGCTCAATAATCGAACGAGCAAGTCCTAAACGCTCGGCGATAGCAAATGCATTGCTTCGGCCAGGAACACCAACAAGCAGACGGTACGTAGGGCTTAAAGTAGCAACATCAAACTCCATGCTGGCGTTAATGACTCCCTTGCGATTATAAGCATAAGCTTTCAGCTCGCTGTAGTGCGTAGTTGCTACAATACGGCTTTCCATAGCATGAACATGCTCCAATATGGCAATCGCAAGCGCCGAGCCTTCAGCTGGATCTGTTCCTGCACCAAGCTCATCAAGCAGCACTAAGCTCTTTGATGTCATGGAGCCTAAAATGCGAATGATGTTTTTGAGATGGCTGGAAAACGTACTGAGGCTTTGTTCAATGCTCTGCTCATCACCAATATCGGCGTAGATAGCATCAAATACACAAAGCTGGCTGCCATCCTCAGCAGGTACAAACAATCCTGACATGGCCATAAGGCTAAGCAGTCCGATGGTTTTCAAGGAAACCGTTTTACCGCCTGTATTCGGTCCCGTTACAATGATGGAAGTGTATTGATTGCCAAGCTCCACATCGAGTGGAACAACCTGCTCAGGTGCAATTAGCGGATGGCGTCCACGTTTTATTTTCAGAAAACCTCGGTCATTCATCCGCGGCTGTGTAGCCTTCATGAGATGAGCAAGCCGAGCCTTTGCAAAAGCAAAATCGATTTGACCAAGCAAATCCAAGTTATAAATAAGATCTTCTACATAATCGGATGCCAAAGCAGTTAGCTTCTGCAAAATTTTCTCAATTTCCCGCAGCTCGCCTGCCTTTAGCTCTCGAAGCTTATTGTTCATTGCAACTATGGCTTCCGGTTCGATAAACAACGTTGCGCCAGAACCAGACTGATCGTGCACGATTCCGCCAAAGTGAGAACGGTATTCCTGTTTCACTGGAATAACATATCTATCGTTGCGAAGTGTTACGATGGCGTCCTGCAGCATTTTTTGAACGGACGAGGAACGGACCATTTGATCCATTTTCTCACGAATCCGTGATTCGCCATTTCTAAGCTCGCGCCGGATAGAGGCCAGTTCAGCACTAGCACTGTCCATCACTTCCGCTTGGTCATCGATGCAATCAAAAATCGCATCCTCAAGCGACTTATGCTCACTTATTTGATCTGCAATATGGTGCAGCATTGGAATGGGATTATCTTCATGCAAAACGCTGATATGCCGTTTTACACGTCTACCGCCCCGTGCGGTATTCGCAATATCCAGAAGCTCAGCCGGATTAAGGGTACCGCCTATACGGGCACGGTGAAGCGGCGCYGATATGTCCACAATTCCCCCAAATGGCGCACTGCCTTTAAGACGATCAGCTGTGTAGGCCTCGTCGGTAATTTGCAAAATCTGCTTTACCGATTCCAGATCCGAAACCGGCTGCAGCGACTCAGCAATGGTTTTCCCAAGCGATGTTGCTGCATGCTGAGACAATCTATGTATGATTTTAGGATATTCAAGTGTCTTCAAAATTTTAGTGTCCAACAATTAACACTCCTCTCGCCTTCCTATTATAGCCGAATCACGACTTTGATGCACGAACTGAACCGTTGTTTCATACATAAATGATGCTCAATTGGTCACAATATAAACGAACGAGCCGTCTAACGACGCAACTTTAGCAATACTGTACGGAAGGAAATAACAAAGAACTGCGAACGTGGGCGACTATAAGCTACACAAGTACCAAAACAGCTCCAGTTTTGTTTTCCATTTGTTAAACTTAAGGAGGGTTATAAAATGTCTTTTTTGGGACATGTCGTCCGGTTTATCGTAGCCGCGCTGGTATTAATGCTTGTTGGGTTTATCGTTCCACAATTTAGCGTAGGCGGATTTTGGAGCGCCTTTTTCTTAGCGCTTGTCATTGCTGCACTAGGCTGGGTAATTGAAGGCATATTCGGCAAGCGGGTTACACCCTTTGGCCGAGGAATCGTCGGCTTCATCGCAAGCGCAGCTGTTATCTGGATTGCTCAGTTTATCGTAGGCGGCGTAACTGTAACCTTGCTTGGCGCCATCTTAGCTGCTCTTGTTATCGGGATCATCGACCTGTTCATTCCGGTCAGCACTCCCTATGAAGCAGGCAGACGCGATCGCGATTAATGCAGGCTTTATGTGAGACCAGCCCTTGATTGCCTTAATGGCGGTCAAGGGCTGATTGCTGCGTACTGCCAAATTTTCGCGTTTCCCCTAATCATTTCACAAGAAATTCATGAGTTTGTCATCACACCGTCACTGCAATTGAAAGCTAGTTAAGGTACAATAGATACAATCCAAAACATTCCTATTACATTGGATAATCGAAAGGGGACGCTTTACGAATGAAAAAATGGTTATTATTTGCAAGCGCAATGTGTTTAGTCGTTGTCATTGCTGCATGCGGCACAAACACAGCCAAACCCGAAAATAAAGAAACAAATACAACAGTAGCAGATAGCGGAGCTTCTTCATCTGACCTTGTCATGACAGCATCTAACTGGAAATTTGACAAAAAGGAATATAAAATCAAAGCCGGCGAGACGGTTAATCTCAAGCTTGATTCGGTTGACGGCATTCATGGCGTTCAGATCCAAAAAACCGACTACAAGCTTTCAAATGGCGACACGATCGCTGTAAACATTAGTGAGCCAGGAAGTTATCAAATGATTTGTTCCGTTCCATGCGGAGCAGGGCATAGAGAAATGAAAGCTGTTTTAGTCGTAGAATAAACGTTTCTGAAAATAAATAAAACTTAAAAACAGCCGAGCTGGATGGAATGAATCTGCTCTGCTGTTTTTTTGTTGTTTCCTGTTCTATTTTACTCTGAGAAGAGAGGCTAAAGCAGGATAAACTTCCGTTATATTTATTTTTTACCTAAGCAGTGAGCATTTGGGGGATCATATCATTTTTTTCTCTATTCACGCAGCCAAACTACATATATTTTTCTTTTATCGCATATATCATTTTTATTTAACAATCGAGTAAGAAAATTTGATGACCTTCCTCTTTCCCCTCCTTGTCCCCTCTGATAAAATATTAACAATATGCAAAGCGAAAGGAGAAATGGTGATGGGAATTTTACAAAATCGAGTCGCCATTGTTAGTGGAGCTGGTACGGGGCTTGGACGTGCAGCTTCAATCTCGTTTGCAGCAGAAGGCGCAGATGTTGTGCTGCTTGGGAGAAGACTTGCGAAGCTTGAGGAAACTGCTTCGATTGTAAAGGCAAAGACGGGAAAAGATGCATTAGTGCTGCAAACAGATGTCTCCGATGAGCAGCAAGTCCAAGACACCATTTCAGCAGTCGTCCAGCAATTTGGGCATATCGATATTATTTTGAACAATGCTGCTGTTCTTGAATCAGGTAGTGTGCTCGAACTAACCTCAGAAGAATGGCAAAATCAAATTGCGATCAATCTGACAGGACCATTTCTGCTGACTAAGGCTGTTTTACCAACTATGCGCAGAGCAAAATATGGACGAATTATTAATATTACCTCCGGCCTGTCATGGAACGGCGCAGGCGGCTATGCAGCATATAGCGCAGCCAAGGCAGGATTAGAGTCGTTGACACGCACCTTAGCCGATGAGGAGTATGAGCATGGTATTCTTGCAAACCTCTATAATCCCGGCATGCTTCGTACAGAAATGCACGCGACCGGCAAAGATCCTGCAATCGTTACACCGGACTTGATTCGTCTAGCAAGCTTGTCCGCCGGCGGTCCAACTGGCACAATCGTATCTTATGGTTAATCTCTAAAAAGAAACCGCAGAAACAAACGTCGGCAATAGCCTTTGTTTGTTTCTGCGGTTTCTTGGTTCTTATCGCTGGATCAGCTGTGCTCGATGAGCTCGATCCATTCGTTGTATTCGGTTTGCAGCTTCGAATATTCATTTTTCAGCTTATGATGCTGCTCCTGCAGATCAGCGTGATCCTCAGCTAGCCTCTCTGCAGAACGAGCTGCTTCATCGCGTTCATAGACAAGTGACTCAAGTGCGCTTGCCGCCTCATCACGCTCACTGGCTAATCGCGCAGCCTGACGAGCTGCTTCATCTCTTTCTGTTGCAAGCTTAGACGTATGCTCGCTCAGCTCTTCCTTCAAATCGGATGCGGCAGCTGCTTCCTGCATTGCTCGCTCTAGCCGCTCTCTCAGCTCCTCTTCCGCTGATTCACGCGACTTCTTCTCAAGCTCATACTGCTTCACCTCAGCAGCCACCTGTTCCGCATATTGCTGCTGTGCCTGCAATCGCTCACTGAGCTCACGTTCACGGGCAGAAGCCGCTTCTAGCTGCTGAGCTGCAATGCGCTCTCGAGCTGCTGTCCATTCCAACTGCTCCGTTAGCTCTTGTTCTCTAATTTGCAGTTTCTCCAAATTAGCCTTATAGACCTGTTCTCCGTTTGCCGCAGAAGCCGCAATTTGCTCAATTTTGTCCAGCTGCGCTTGCAGCTTCTGGGTCGCAGTCTCGTAATCGTGCTGCTGAAGCAGCAGCAGCTCCTCTTGATCCGCAGATAGCTGCTTCAATTGCTCGTCATGCTCTGCTGCCAGTTGCTGCAAGCGAGCTTCACGTTCATTCACTATCTGCTTGCGAACCTCATCCTGCTTGGCAGCAAGCTCATTATAGCGCTCTTCATACTGGTCAACGAGCTGCTCCGCAATAGCGGCCTGCTCGATAGCCGCTGCTTTGGACTTGGCTTCAAAATCATTTGTCAGCTGCTTCTGAGCATCTTCAAATTGAATCGCTTGCTCAAGCAGCTTCTCTTCGTATTTCTGAACGAGTTCATTCTGCCTAGCTTCATACTCGGCTGCCTTTTGCTTTGCCTGCTCATTATAATCATGAGCCAGCTGCTTATTTTGCTCCTCGTACTGCACAGCCTGCTCTAGCAGCTGTTCTTCATGAAGCGAAGCCATTGTTCTATTATTTGCTTCATGCTCAGCTGCTTTTTGCTTGCTCCGCTCCTCGTATTCAAGGACAAGCTGTTTACTTTGCTCCTCATATAGCAGTGCCTGCTCTAGAAGCTGCTCTTCATGTTGCTCTGCTTGCTGCTGCAGCTGCTCTTCATATTGTCTAGCAAGCTTCTTATTCAGTTCCTCATGGCTTGCTGCGAGCTCCTTGTACCTAGCATCCTTCTCTTCTGCCAACTGCTCATAGCGTTCATTGCTTTCTGCGGTCATTTGCTTAAACAGCTCGTCATTGTCGGCTTCGACTATTCGCAGCTGTCCTTCATGCTCCTCGCGCAGCGTCCTAGCAAGCTCACGCTTCTCATCCTCAAGCTTTTGCAGTTTCTGCTCATGCTCTTCTTCCAGCAATTCCTTCTGATTTTCAAGCTCAATCCGAAGCAGGTTGTTATGCTCTTCTGTCTGCTTCTGACTCATCAATTCTTGCTCTTCCAGCTCAAGCTGCAGCTTTAATAACTCCTCTTCAAGCTCAAGCTGCTTCTGTTCCTGCTGCTGCTCACGTTCCGCTGCTTCTTTCAATCGCGTTTGCAAATCTGTTGCCCGCTTATCCGCAGCGGAAACATGACTGCGTTCATGAACAAGCTTCTGTTCCAGCTCTTGGATTTGTGCTATGGACTGGCTGCTCTGTTCCTGCAACTCCTCGATCTTGCTGCGTGTTTCATTCAGCTCGCTTTGCAGCAGCTCCCATTCGTTTTCTTTTTCACGGAGCTCCTGTTCCAGCTGAGCATATGATGTGCGGAAGGATTCCTCCTGCTCCATTGCCTGAACGAGCTGCTCATCTGCTGAATTTATACGATTTTCAAATAATTCCTTGTCCTTCTTCCAGCCTTCTTGAAGCTCAGCAATTTGGGTTTGCAGCTTGCCTCGCTCCTCCAGCCAGCCGTTTCTACGCCRCTCAAGATCAGCACGAAAAGCTTGTTCCGCTTTAACGGCTTCTGCCTTCCAAGCCTGCTCACGCTCTTCACTCTGGCGGGCAATTTCTAGCTGCGAGGTTTCTGCATGGGCTAACCAGCTGAGTTCTCGCTCATCCCATTTACTCTGCCAGCTTCCTTCAAGCTCAGTCAGCTGCGCCTCTTTCTCTGCCTTTAATGCTGTAAGCAGTGTTTCTTGCTCCGAGGCTAAAGCATTTAATTGGGCTTCTTTTTCTTGTCTAAGTGAAGCCAGTTCATCTGCCTTCACTTGTTCAAGCTCCAATCGCAGTTCTTCCTTCTCCAGCTCCAATTCAAGCTGCTGATTTTCCTTGGACAATCGCAATTCAGCCAGTTCTGCATCCTTTTGTTTTCTCAGCATGGCAAACTCTGCTTGCTCTGCTTCCTTCTGACTTGCAAGCTCTGCCAGCTCTAATTCCTTCTGATTTGCAAGTTCTGCAAGCTCTAATTCCCTCAGACTTGCAAGTTCTGCAAGTTCTGTTTCCTTCAGACTTGCAAGCTCTGCCAGTTCTAATTCCTTCTGACTTGCAAGCTCTGCAAGTTCTGTTTCCTTCAGATTTGCAAGTTCTGCAAGCTCAGCAGCCTTCTTGCTGCTAAGCTCTTCTATTTTCGTTTCCATCACACGCTTTAATTCATTCAGCTCTGAATCCTTCCGAGCTTGGAGCTGTGCAAATTGCTCATCCTTTTTCGTTCTGAGCGCTGTAATCCGTTCCACATTTTCTTGTGTAAGACGGATGATCGTCTCCTCTTGCACCTTCATTGCCTCGGCTGCTGCCGCTTGCTGAGCTGAAGCTTGCTCTGCGGCAAGCGCCAGCATTTCGTTCAGCTCTGCTTCTGCCGCCGCTTTAGCCTTTTGCAATTGCTCGCTTGCCATACGCTTCGTCTCAGCAAGCTCAGCTTTAAGCGAGACCGCTTGCTCGCTCATTTGCTCCAGCTCTCTGATCAGGAGATTAAGCTTCGCTTCTTCCTCCAGGAGTCTTGTATTGTCGCGGCGCAATCGAAATACTTCCTCTGTTATTTGCACAGCAGAGAGGACAGCCAGCTTCGGCATATCAAGACGCGGATACCCCTTCGCCAGCTTCTTCATGCTCTCGTCAATCGCCGCTGCAACCCTTTTCATATATTCTACGTTGGTATGGCCCTTTAACTTATATTGAATTCCATATATATCAACCGTAACTACCGTTTGTTCAGCATCCATTAAGGCGAATCCTCCTAATATACAAGTAGAGCTAGCTTAAACGGCTGACATCATCCTTCAGGGGCATACGTTGTTTACGTTCTCAACCGTTGCCGTCCAGAGAGGAACTGCTTTCGTTTCTCTAGCAAATATAAATACATGACCGTTATGAAAAAACCAATCATTCCTTATATTTACAAGGAAAAAAGCCGCATCAATAGCTCACTAGGAACTATTTCGATGCGGCTTTGAAGGTTTCCTGCCTACTTGCGTAATTCTGCTGCAAAAGATTGTTCTAATTGTAAAACAACCTTGCCATGCAGCTCTGTTACCTCTTCATCCGTCAATGTACGCTCGCCATGACGGTAAACAAGCGATATAGCCACGCTCTTCTTGCCAGCTCCCAGCTTCTCTCCTGTATATACGTCAAAGACGCGTACAGACTCAAGCAGTTCGCTTGCAATGTCCCATGCCACGCCAGTTAGCTTGGCAGCAGCAACCTCTTGATCCACGACTACTGCAATATCACGCTGCATAGCCGGGTAGCGGGGCAATACTTTATATTCGATTGCCGCATCTGCTTGCTCATAGATGAGGTCAAGTCCAATTTCCAGCACGTACGTATCAGCTAGATCCTCCTCAAGTTGAAGAGCAGGGTGCAGTTGGCCAACATAACCAATTACTTCATTGCCTTTAGGCGTGTGAAGAAGAACAGCAGCCGTTCTTCCTGGATGGAAATGCTCAGGCTGTGCCGCTTCGAATGATACGCTGGCTGTTAAGCCAAGTACGGCAAATACCGTTTCCAAAATGCCCTTTGCATCATAGAAATCAACTTGAGCCGCTTTTGTATTCCACTCCGCTTCTGAACGATTGCCAGTCAGAAGAGCTGCAAAACGATGCTTCTCATGAGGCAGGCGAGTCAATTGCTCTTCATCGGTATGGAATACGCTGCCGATCTCAAAGATCGCTGCGGATTCATTTTTGCGATTGCGGTTATAAGCCGCAGTCTCCAAAAGCTGTGCGATAAGCGTCGTACGAAGTACACTGCGATCCTCGCTCATAGGCATGGCTAGGCGAATTGGATTCGTATGCTCCGCCAGTGCAGGGAATAACTTCGTCCGCTCAGGTCCCGTGAAGGAATAGCTGACAACCTCATGCAAACCTGCATCTGACAGGCGCTTGCGCAGCTCGCGGCGAATAGCTTGCGGCTTCGTTAGCGAACCTGGCACAACATCGCCGTGAATAAGCGTAGTAGGAATTTCATCATAGCCGTGCAAACGAGCTACTTCCTCGATTAGATCTACTGCACGCGTAATGTCACCACGGCGTGTAGGAACATTTACAGTAAATACATTGTCGCCTGACAGCTCATATTCAAAGTGCAAACGACCAAATATCGTCTGAACTTCAAGTCTGGACAACTCTGTACCCAGATAGCCATTAATTTTATCCAATGAAACGGACACTTTGGCTGGTTTCACTTCACCTGCATGCACTTCTACAATACCTTCAGCAACTAAACCTTCAGCAAGCTCTGCGATAAGGGAAGCAGCACGATCGAGCGCAGGAATAACTCTCGCCGGATCTACTTCTTTCTCAAAGCGAATGCTTGATTCCGAGCGAAGTCCTAGTTGACGTGACGTTTTGCGCACGGTGCCGCCATCAAATTTTGCTGATTCTAGCAAAATGTTGACCGTTTCGCCTGTAACTTCGGTGCTTGCTCCACCCATTACGCCTGCAAGGGCAATTGGCTGCTCGCCATCAGTAATAACGAGCATATGCGGCTCTAGCTTGCGCTCTTGATCATCCAAGGTAACAAGCGTTTCGCCAGCTTTTGCAAGGCGAACATCAATGCGGCCGCCAGGCAAACGATCTGCATCAAAAGCATGAAGTGGTTGGCCGTATTCAAGCATAACAAAGTTTGTAACGTCAACAACGTTGTTGATTGGACGAACGCCGGCAGCGATCAATCGGTTTTGCAGCCACAATGGGGACTCACCGATTTTTACGCCTTTAATATAACGAGCCGAATAATGTGAGCAATGCTCAGGTGCACTAATGCTGACCGTTGCAAGGCTATCCGCACGTACGGTTGTATGATTTATAACAGCCTTTGGCAGACGAACTTCACGGCCAGTTAAAGCTCCAATCTCATAAGCAACGCCAATCATGCTGAGGCAGTCTGAACGGTTTGGCGTCAAATCAAGCTCGAGCACCTCATCGTTAATGCCAAGCACATCGCCAATTGGCGCACCGATCTTCGTTGTAGCTGGAAGAACAAGAATGCCTTCCTGCTGTTCTTTTGGCAGAAGCTTTTCATTCAAGCCAAGCTCCTTCGCCGAGCAAATCATCCCTTGGGATTCAACGCCGCGAAGCTTTGCACGCTTAATTTTGAAATCGCCAGGCAGTACAGCACCGATTACCGCAACCGGAACAAGCTGGCCTGCATCGACATTTTTGGCTCCGCAAACGATTTGCAGCTCTTCGCCAGTGCCAACGTCAACCTTACACACGTTCAGCTTATCCGCATCCGGGTGCTTTTCCTTCGATTTCACATAACCAACTACGACGCCGGTCACGCCTTTATTGCGGGATTCCACAACGTCGATTTCAATGCCGCCGCGCGTCATTTTCTCCGCAAGCTCCTGTCCTGTGAAGCCGGACAAATCGATATATTCATTTAACCATTTATAGGATACATTCATCTCTTTTCTTCCCTTCTCTCATTGCTACATTCTTGCGAATTGGCTTAAGAACCTCAGATCGTTCGTATAGAAATGACGAATATCGTCAATGCCGTATTTCAACAACGCGATACGCTCAATGCCCATGCCGAATGCAAAGCCGCTGACCTCTTCCGGATCGTAACCGCCCATTTCAAGAACGCGTGGATGCACCATGCCGCAGCCAAGAATTTCAAGCCAGCCCGTATGCTTGCACATGCGGCAGCCTTTGCCACCACACTGAACGCAAGTAACGTCAACCTCAGCACTTGGCTCCGTGAATGGGAAGAAGCTTGGACGAAGTCTAATTTGCGCTTGTGAGCCGAACATTTGCTGAACGAATTGCAGCAATGCTCCTTTCAAATCGCTCATCCTAATATTTTTGCCGATGACAAGACCTTCGATTTGATTGAACTGGAATGAATGTGTCGCATCGTCATCATCGCGGCGGTAAACTTTGCCCGGACAAATGACCTTAACAGGCGTTTGGCCCTTCATTGCTTTCATTGTACGAATCTGAACCGGGGAGGTCTGCGTACGCATCAAGATATCATCCGTAATATAGAACGAATCCTGCATGTCGCGGGCTGGATGGTTCTTAGGCAAGTTCAATGCCTCGAAGTTGTAATAATCCTCTTCAACCTCTGGACCCTCGGCAATTGTATAGCCAAGACCGATAAAAATATCTTCAATTTCTTGGGCAACCTTGTTTAAAGGATGCACTGCGCCGGTAGGCAATTGCTTGCCTGGCAGCGTAACATCCAGCGTCTCTGCAAGGAGTCTATTGTTCGTCTCAGCTTGCTGGAATGCATCCTGCTTCTCATCGATAACCGTTTCAATAGCTGCTCGAACATCATTCGCTACTTGACCAATTACTGGACGTTCTTCAGCGCTTAGTCCACCCATGCCGCGCAAAATTTCAGTCAAAGCGCCTTTTTTACCTAAATATTTAACGCGCAAATCATTTAGCTGCTGTGGTGTATCCACATGCTGAAGCTCCTGCAATGCTTCAACGCGCAGTCCTTCCAATCTTTCCTTCATTTTTCTTCGCCTCCATATCATCATCCCTAAATCATGCAAGCGTAACGGCTAAAGCCATCCTTAGGAGGCCTAGCTAACGTTTCGCGGTAAAATATAAGCTCTTTATAAGCTAATAAACTTATAAATTGTTATATTTACACAAAAAAAGGCCCTCTCTCCCTAAAGGGACGAAAGAACCGTGGTACCACCCTAATTCGGATTGAGCATCAGCCTGTACGCATAACCAAGTGTGGCTAACGTCGCCTAGAGGCGCTGAATGACAATCCCTTAGCCCCATAACGGCGGGAACCGGACCTTCCCTACACGCGCCGTATATCATGGCGTTTCAGGTGTCTGCTCAGGAGTGAACTTGGGCAGCCTATTTTCACAAAAACGCTCTCAGTCTACGGCGTCTTCTTCCTGTGCGAAAGTACTGCTTACTCTTCTCCATCATCGCTTTACTTCGAATATGAAATAATAATCTATATTATATGCAATCTGAAGTACCGTTGCAACCGCTAAGCTTGCTTTATTGCTACGAATCAATTCGCATCATCATTTCTTCCAGCAATCGAATGCGTGCGAACGACGCTCGGAGCAGCCCGATTCCTATTTCCGGGTACAAACGAATGAGCCTTGACACATTCTCGCCCAGCAGCTTCAGCACTCTCACATCGCCAAGCAAGGATTGCGCCGTTACTGTAGATGAGGTGCTGTCGAGCGCTGAAGTTACGCCGCACACATCCCCTGCACCGAGTACGCCGATCGTTCCTTCCCAGCCTGCTGCGGAAATGCTCGTAAGCTCGATATTGCCGTCAACGATGACATACATCGCGGGGTTAGGCTCTCCTCTTTGCAGCAGGTTCTCTCCATCCGGGCATACATACTCTTCGGCAATATTAGCGATTAAGCCTAGCTCCTCAAGCGATAAATCAGCGAAATAGGGAACCTGCCTTAAAAAGACTACTTTGTTTAAACGGCTCATCATCTGCTGGTCTTTGGACATTTGTTCCCCCTCCTCCACTAACGCCGCTGCAGCGATCTCCCGCCACCAATCATCATTTCCGTTTAGTGCTGCCTCCAATAGGACAATCGCTTCCTCATCGGCAGTTACTTCTCTTCCAGCTTCGCCGCGTTCTAGAACGGTCAGCAGAAACTGCGATAATCTGCGCTCACCCATGCCCTCCGCGAGCACTTCCCAAGCATTGCTGCGAATTTCTTCATCTTCATCAGCAGCTGCCCTTCTGATCGCGTCAACAACCTGCTCATCCGCAAGCTTGGTCAGCACCGCCCATACACCTGTAAAAATAAAGTCGCGAACCTCTCGCCAGCGCAGCAAAGCAAGCTCTGCAAGCTCCGTCTTCCCTAGCTGCTTAAGCGACAAGGAATAACCTGACGCTGCCTCAAGCTCACTTAAACGATTTAGCGCTTCATCCGTTAGCTTAGAACGCACCTGCTCGTCTGGCAGAAGTGCCGAGAGCGCAATCATCACAGCTGTCCATCGCTTCGGCGGCGCGCCATTCAAGCTGACAGTCAGCAGCTCGATCGCTCCATCGCCCATCTGAATAAAGCTTTCTGTCGTCGTGCGGAACATTTCTTGGTCCATAAGCGGGAGACTCTCCAGCAGAATGGGAATAATAGAAGTAACCTTAAGCCTTCCCAAACATGCAATTGCTGCAACCCTTGCCGCTGGATGCGCATCATCAACAAGCTTCTCAACCTTCGGCACAAACGAATACAGCTCAAGCTCCGCGATAACTCGGCAAATATAAACCGAGGATTCGCCTCCCGCATCAAGAATACGATCGATCACTTCCGCGCAAGCCTCGATACTTGCCGCATTGTTAAAGGAATACATCGCTTTGACTGCCTCTGCAACGACGCTCGGATGCCGATCAAGCAGCTTTTGCCGCAGGAAATAAAAAGCCTGATGCTCCATATGCTTCATTCTGCCAATCTGTCTTACTCCTTCGGCACGCATCTCATCGTCCTGATCCTCAAGAAATGCTGCTACCTTCACCATTGCATGCAGGTCTGCACGCTCGAGATTCATCGCTCTAACGGCAGCAACGCGAATGCGTGGATTCGGATCATCAATCTGCGCCAGCAAATCGGCAACATCATTCGGATTTTGTTGCCTGCCGATAATTTGCAAGGCAATTTCTTTCGCAGAATCTATCGGCTGCTTTAACATGGCCCTGAACTCTGCCATTGCAGCTTCGTTTCGACTAAATTCATCGAACTGCTCCGCTAAATCCTGCTCGCCAATGGTCTGTATGCTGCCTACAAGCTCGCGCATATAGAATCTTCTGCCGAACCAAGCAAGCACAAACAGCAGCACAGCGCCTGCAAATCCTACAAACGACAAGGCTGTCCAGGATACCCCAAAGCCTGAATGCAAAAACTGCAAGCCAGCGCCGATCAAAATGCCCGCCGTAGCCGCAATTCCTTGCGCTGCATATCTGTAGCTGTCACGCTGCGCAAGCGGAAGCGTCTTGAAGAACAGCTGATAGGAAGGCTCGGCTGAATAATAAAGCAGCAAATATAACAGCATGTAGCCGATCGAAATCATTGGAAGCGCCGCTGGACCGCCAACAAAAAATAAAGCGCCGGCAAAGGCGAGAACATAAACGCCTGATATAGCCGTAAGCATTTGGCTTGCACCAAGGCGTGCCATCAGCTTGCCTGAGACGGTTTGCAGCAAAAAGGCAAGAACAAACAACACCATCGTAATCATCCCAAAAAACCGGCTAAAAGCCTGTTCGCTTGGGAATGACATTTTTGTTACGTTCAGAAACTCATATTCCATTAGAAAATAAAGAGCTGGCATCAGTGTCATGAGCAAAATAACGGTTAGCAAAAAAGGAGATCGAAGCGCGTGCTTAAACACCGCTCCCGTTGACACCGGTTCCTCTTCCAGAGCATTTGCTTCGATTTTGATCGACAATGGCACCAAATAACGGGTGATCACTTTACGGTAATTCGGCAATGCAGCCAGAAGCAGCAAACCGGAAGCGGCATAAATAACCTCGGGTCCAAAAAACAGGCTTAAAAGCTGTGCAAGCAAACCTGCCGCTACTCCGCCAAGCGTTGCAGAGCCAACGAACACGGGCATGAGACGCTTCGCTTGCTGCGTCGAGCACAAATCAACCGCCAAGCTCCAAAGCAATAGGGTCTGCTGCCTTACGACAAAGCTGGACGCTATGAACAAGACGGGATAATATCCTCTCAGCTCTAGATCGAAGCTCTGCAATACTAGCAGCACCAATGCATTTACGGCAACGATGCCTAACATTATTCCATATAAGACGCGCATCAGCTTCGGCTTTGGCAGCCTAACAGCAAGCCAGGACAAGAGCCACGCCTCTAGCGGCAATATGATAGCCTCCGCCGCATATACATACGGAAGGTATTCACTTCCGAACCGCTGATTGAACAACGTCATAAAGCCATTGTAATTAAGCATTTCAGATATGCCGCAAATAAAAAAAACAGGTGCCATCATAAGCAGCTTTCGCTGATCCTCTGGACGGGCACCGATTGCGCGCAATATGGTATCTTTAGTCATATCTTTTTAAACCAGCTTTCGATGATAGATTAAGCGGTCTTCCCCTTCGTAGTAATAATCTGGACATCTACCAACCAGTGCAAAGCCGCTGCTCTCAAACAATTGACGAATGCGGTTGTACTCTGGCAGATCGCAAGTATAGGTTACTAGATATCTGGCGTTTACTTCTCCCAAAAAGTCATACATCTGCTCCATCAGCAGCGCCGCAACGCCTACTTTGCGATAATCATGATGAACAACCATGTAGTCCCAATTGAAACCTCCGGTTTTTTGCTCATTTTCAGCGATGCAATTTATGCCTATGACATTTCCATCCTCATCCTCGGCATACCAGAAATAAATTTCATTATTTACCGCGCGAAATGGAAGCTCTCGGAAATGCGTCAGCTCGCCTGGCGTGTAACGAGTATCATCAAATGAAAAGCCTGATAATAAAAATGCGACGACTTTTTCCGCCTCATCTATTGTGGAGATGCGACTAATCCGAAACTGTCCAACAAGCATTCGACCTTCCTCCTAACTTCAATTTTTAAACGGCGAGTGTGCCATTCCAGCCCTCAGTTGATCCCTTCTGGTAATACTCATCACATAGGTAAAAATATAGCTTTGCCGCTTTGTCGAAACGATTAATTTTGATCACTTCTATAAAGGTTTCTCTCGCATCGAAGAAACGCCCCTCTTGGCAAAGCATAATCCCCTTCTCAAACAGCGGCTTTGTACGATCCTTTAAAGCGCGCTCTGTATCTGAATCTCCCTCATATACGTCAATAAGCTCAATCGGATCATCTTTGCCGTCAATACGTACACGACCAAGCAGACGGAAGCGGAAGCGTTCAGGTGAACGCAGCTGCTCATAGAACGTACGAGTGACAAGTATTGATGCGCCCATCGTATCGGACATTCGTTCTAATGTTGCTGTAATATTCACGTCATCGGAGATAACATTGCCTTCCATCCGCTGCTCTTCACCCACGATCCCAAGCATAAGCGGCCCTTTATGAATGGCCATGCCTAGATCAACTGGAGCAAAGCCGGAAGCCTTCAAGCTTTCATTATAGGAAACGAGCTCTCTGCGTATCGCAACAGCCGCGCGCAGCGCATCTTCATTTCGTGAAGGGAACAGAGCCATAAAGCCTGCGCCCAAATATTTGCTTATTAGTCCTTCCTCTGTCCGAACGAAGGGACTAAACCGTTTTAGAAAGGTGTTCATAAAATCAAAATTTTGCTTTGGAGTCAGCTGCTTCGATAAATGATGGAATGAGCGAATATTCGCGACCATAACCGTCATATTTTGCTGAACCTGATCTCCAAGGTGAATATCGGTAATTCCCTTTTTGCCTAAATATTTAAAAATCTGCTGCGGCACAAAGCGATGCGAAGCTTCGCTGAACGAAGTAATGTCCTTTATGTACGTTCGAATATGAAGCGCCATACGATTGAACTGCTCTCCCAAATCGCCGACCTCATCCTGTGATCGTATGTTCACCTTCACATCCCAGTTGCCATTTGCCATCTCCATTACGCTTTTGCGAAGCTTGCGCAGCGACGAGAGCAGATAATACGTTACAGCGAGTACGAGAACGATTAATACTAAGCTTATAAGCCCAATGTTTCGCATGATGCTTTTGTAAATAGTTTGGTTGGATTGATACAATACATTCAAATCCCGGCCTGTTTCATAAACGCCTACAATTTTGTTAGTAGAATCATAGATTGGTCCAATCGCATATAGCCATTTGCCTGTAGCATCTTCCCATCGGTCCGTTACAACCTCGCCCTTCTCAACCACAAGCCGGTTCAGCTCGTTCTTAGGAAAAGGCTTGTACATATTAACGCCGTCATCATCATCCATAATGATGAAGATTTCACCATTTTCATATCTGTATAATGTGCTGTACAGACCTTTGCGATTTGCAGGATCCTCGCTTTCGAACAAGAAGTTCATTTTGCTCCGAATCGATTCATAATCCTTGCTCATATAATCGTTTGGCGAAGTCAATCGATTCAGTTGATCGCCGTTAATCATATTTTGACCATTGCGCGCAAGCAAAGACAGCTGCTTCTGCATCTCATCTTCCATTTTGCTGGAGAAACTATCATAAATAAAATTGGATAACATAATCATCGCTATTATCAATATCGGTACAATTGCAAAAACTTGTTTGAAAAACAATGAAATTCTGCGATTAAGCACATGTACATAGAACAGTCTGATTATCATAACTAAAATAACGAGCAATACGGCAGCTGCCAGCCACGTCATCCAGCCCTGTGCCACCGAACCGCGATCATAAGTTAGCTTCGTAAGGACACTCGTATGGCTGCCAGCCTCATCCATGCTGACGATGCTGTCACCTAAAGCAAGCTCCATCTGACCTGTTGCATTCATTGTCAAATCCATAATATCAAGGCTTTCCGCACGCGGAGCTTTTGTTTTTAACGATGCTTCATCTATGACCGTTCTTAAATTGCTGGAATCCTTCGCATTCATACTCGTAACTGCATTTACTAGGCGATCAATAAAATATAATTTTCCATTCTCGTGCAGAAGCAGTCCTTCAGGGAAGTTTTTGCGAGTGCGATCCATGCCTTCCAGCGGATAGGACAGCTCGCTTTCGCCGCCTGCATTCACTCTGAAAATAGCGCCGCGCTTTGTAGAGTAATAGATTTGATCCGGCGCATAACCTACGATTTCTGATAAGTAACGATCTGCAGGCAATTTAAATGTTAGCAGCTCCTCTGCCTTGCCGCCCGCAGCAGATAACCGATTTAATTGTACGTTCGTCTCTTCGTTAATGTAAAAATAAATATCTTCCTTTACAACTTGAAGACCTTTGATCAGCCCTACCCGTTTGTTGGTACCGCTTCCCTCGAACGTAAACAGGACCGTTCCTTTTGTATCGCCTATCGCGTAGCGAACAATTCTTTCTTCGCGTACATAAAGCCCATATCCGTCCAAAATCGTATCAAGAACATAGATTGTGCCGTCAGCCGCCACCGCTATATCTGTAAAATCATGTCTTATGGTCGCATCATCCTGCCGAATGACCTCTTCAATAGATCCTTTGCTGCCGATTCGTATAATCTCTTGACGTGAATCTCCGATAACGATCATGCTTCCATCCGGCCCTGCCGATGCCTTGGATAAATAAGTGAGGGGTTTCTCTGTTTTATACGGAGGGGTTTGAAAGTGATTTAAGTTTGGATAAAGCCAGAAGCCGAGGCAAATTGCTATTATACTCAGAAGAGTCATACCCATAGTGGACCTTCGCATGTGCACCATCGCTTTCATTTTTCAAAATATTTCTATTTCCATATTACTACATGTTTAGTCATTTAGCATCAGCATTGTTGTAAGAATTCATCGAATGTTAGCTATTTTAGTAGGTTTATGTTGATGGCTTTTAGGGCTTATAGTACTATTAAAATAGTAGAATATAGCAAAAAAACAGGAGAGGCATTAAGTAAGGCCTACTCTCAGGAAGGAATTATATGGGACAACTTATATGCGGAGGAGCTACCATGCAATGCTCTTTTGGAGCAGCTCCCGGCACGTTTAATGTGTTGCCTGCCAATCGCGTTTTGACGGCTATGCCGATCGCGAACATTATGGATAATAAACCGATGGTTAATATACTGCCCTTTGGAGTTTGTAATTCGCTGGCCAATCCGATGGTCGCAGCCGCAACTGCTGCTGCCTTAGGCGTACTTACCCCTCAGCCCTGTATTCCCGTTACAGCCGCTCCATGGGTGCCCGGCTCGCCAACCGTGTTAGTTGCGAACCTGCCCGCTTTAAACAATTCGTCCAAATGCATGTGCAACTGGGGAGGCGTCATTCAGTTCGTGAATCCGGGACAGATGACGATACAGGTACCATGATATGATAGCGCAAATTCTAAATCCCATAATCAAGCCCATTAAGCGAAAAATTATTGCGCCTCTTAAACGGGCGAAAACGCTGCCAAAGCGTATGCTTGCCGTGCTCCGCAAATGGCTGGTCACTGCTATTTTTGGCCCGCTTCGATCGCTCAACAATTATTTGCGCATCGGGAGCTACTACATAGCGAAGAAGCTTATCGCACTTGTTCTCGTCATTACTCTGATCATCGTTTATTTTGGATTTGTAAGCCCGCCAGCCTTCATTAACAAATGGTTCGGACGAACGACTCAGCTGGAAGCAGCTGCTGCTGCGAATGGCAGCTTCACAGGAGCTGCATCCGTCCTTGACGCGGAAGGTAATCTGCTGTTTAAAGGAGAACTGGTCGATGGTCAATACAGCGGTCCAGGGAAGCTATATTATCCAAACGGCAAGCTTCGTTACCAAGGAGATTTCGCTAAAGGAATGATGGCGGGCTCAGGCGAGTTGTTTAATGAAGAGGGCGAGCTTCTCTACCGCGGACAGTTTGCTGACGATCAATATGCGGGTGCTGGAACTTTATTTTATCCAGGGGGAAAACCTCAATATGTGGGCGAGTTTGTAGCCGGAGCGTACGATGGAGCTGGTACAGCATATGATGCTGGCGGCGGGATCATCTATGCTGGCGCCTTTCTGAAAGGTTCATACAGCGGCGATGGCAAACTTTACAATGAATCAGGCAAGCTGATTTATGAAGGCCAATTTAATAATGGTGTTTATGAGGGTACAGRCAAGCAGTTCGACAATAATGGCGTTTTATTATTCGATGGCAGCTTCCTTGCTGGCAAGCTGTCAGGCCCGGGAAAACAATATTACCCTTCAGGCTTCGTAAAATATGACGGCGCCTTTCTGCTCGGCAGCTATCACGGGGTTGGCAGCTTATTTAATGAGACAGGCTCCGTTGTTTATACAGGGTCGTTCGCCAGCGGACAGCAGAATGGCAGCGGACAAATGTTTAATGCCTCAGGCGGTATTGTCTATGACGGCAAATTCGTCAATAACAAATATGAAGGCATAGGAGCACTGTACGATATGGACGGCGCGCCTCTCTACAAAGGTTTTTTCAGAGACGGCAGCTTGTACGCTGAAGGCTTCATGAATCTGTCGCTCGTAAAGCTGCAAGAAACGTTGGGTGTTCCTGATGCTCCTGTAACTGTTCCTGAGGAAGAGCTTACTGAAGAAATCATTGTAGACGAACCTTCAGAACCTATAACGACCGACGAAGCTGATGCCTCAGCAGATTCTTCATCACCTGAACCGAAAGCGACAGACCAAGCAGCGATAGTACCTTCGGCGACGCCGGAAAGCAGCAGTAATTCAGCCGCAATGCCAACAGCAACACCGCAAAGCATTCAGACAAAGACAATGGCTGCTGGCGGCTCCACTGCTCTACCTGCTGCACTAGGCAGCACCAAGGAAACGGCGGCGAACACAGAGAAGGATACAACGAAAAGCGAAGACCCTGTATTTGTTGATCCCGACTTAGCACTCGATCCAATACTGCCGCAAACGCTGACGTTCAGCGCAATGCAAATGTCCTTTGTACTGGAGGTCGATGAAGACAATCCAGAAGCTTTTTTTGTAAGTCAACTGACGACATGGAATCCAGTTGTCATGGAACAAACGTACAGCAGATTATTAGCCGCCAAAACGGTATCCACCAAGGAAAAGCTCGACAATGGCCGAGTAAGGGTTCTGTTCAAGTCTGGCAGTACGCTTCTCACTTTTTTATTAAATAAAGATAAGCCTGTACGACTTGAAATGTCCTATATCGTTCCTGAGGAATAACAATAAAAGTGAACTTCCCCCCGTCAAGTAGACAGTACAAATAATAAAAACCATTAAACGGCCTTAGTCCTACACTCCATTGGACTGAGGCCGTTTAGTTTTGCCTGAAATCGTTCGTAATTGTAAAAGTGAATGTAGGCTTCAATGTCCTGTTCAAGCTCATCAAAAGATCGGTATGTTTGCAAATTATATTTTTCACACTTCAGGGTTCCCCAGAAGGATTCTATGGGACTGTTGAAGGCAGCGGCTATAGGGCCAAGTTCACCACTTTCGATTTCTTCGATAATGGTTAGTTTCTCTAAAGGATTTAGACATGAAAATGCTCCACTCATAGCAATAGGTTTTTTATTACTTCACCTGTCTACTATTTGGGGAGCATATTATTACGGACATACATTCCGCTATTTACTGATTTTAAGCCCATTTCCAATTCTAACGGACATCAGATGCGTTATTTATCCAAATTGAAGGATAATCATTGCTCTTGAAGCCAAATAAGAGACTGTATGTCCGTTAGCTCCTTAAAAATGGAGATTCCGAGCAAATAACGGCTCTGATGTCCGTTAGATCGTTAAAAATAGGGTTTCCAAAGCAAATAACGACTCCGTTGTCCGTTAGCTCTTTATAAATGGAGATTCCACGCTAATATCGGCTCTGATGTCCGTTAGCTCAATATAAAAATTGGAATCTCCACGCTAATATCGGCTCTGATGTTCGTTAGCTCAATAAAAATGGAATCTCCACGCTAATATCGGCTCCGATGTCCGTTAGCTCAATATAAAAATTGGAATCTCCACGCTAATATCGGCTCTGATGTTCGTTAGCTCAATAAAAATGGAATCTCCACGCTAATATCGGCTCTGATGTCCGTTAGCTCAATAAAAATGGAATCTCCACGCTAATATCGGCTCCGATGTCCGTTAGCTCAATAAAAATGGAGATACCAAGCAACTAACGGCTCTGATGTCCGTTAGCTCCACTTTCCAAAGATGAAGACTGTCATTTTCGTCCATTTCCCATCATCCGTTCTTTATGGCTATCATTCTTTCACTCGGAATATTGCTGAATAAAAGATAAAATCGGCTCTGGCTGCTCCAAGCTATGCGGGTGATGACCGACTCCCGGCTTCACAATGACTTTAATGGTCCCGCCAAGCTCCCGGTAACGTTTCTCGAATGGCAGCGTGTTCTCTTCTATAGGCAGCGGAATATCAGCATCTCCTGCAACGATCAAAACGGGAATACCGCCTGCTGCCAGCTCTTCTACTCTGTCCAGAGGAGAGCAGCCCTTAAGTGACGATTCCGTTTCTTCCAGCTCGCCGTACACAGCCAGACACTCCTCCCACTCAGCCGCTCCACCTGCAGCCACGCCTTTCCCGCCCGGCCAGCTGCGCATATCGAGTACAGGGGCATCCAAGTATAGCTGCTTCACTTGGTCTGGGTACTTGGCTGCATAGTTAAACGCATATAACCCGCCGCGGCTGAAGCCAAAAAGCACCGTTTTTGGAGCGAGCTCATAAGCTTTTGTCACGTAGGTTTGGAACGTTCGCATCCGCTCTACCGCACCCGGGCATCCATACATGTCGCTTAGTCGATAATAAGCAATTGCCCAGCCCTGCTCGAGCAAAGCCATATCGGCATAGGAGAACGCGTCAAAAAACTCAGTGCGCCATATCCAAGGCCTGCCTTCGGCAAATGTTTTAGGAAAAACGATTAGTCCTTCTCTTCCCTCCAGCATAAAATCGATACGCTCATAGCCCTTCCAGCTTGAAGTACGGCTATTATTTATGTTCTCTGGACGATCAGCCAAGGAGAGAATAAGATTTTTAAGCGCTTCGCCCTCCTTCAATGCCAGCTCCAGCGGCAGCGCTTCCGCTTTATTCGGGTTCGTATGTCCGACATGCTCCTTCCATGCCGAGCTAAGCAATCGATGGCGCTGCTGTACAGCTGAGAATAGCGATGAAGAGTCTGGTTGGAGCACATATTCGGGCATTTGCTCCAGTGATATATTAAACAACACGCGAAGCAGAGCCGCGGCGATCAGCCAGTGCCCCTCTGCATTCGGATGAATACCGTCCCCCGTTATATAATTGTGAGTCTCCTTACGCTTATGCTCCCACATGCGAAGCATTGGATCATGGATAGAAACGAGCGCATCTGCGACATCATCCAAAGTCAGCACCCAGTCTGCGTATCGCTTCAATACATCCTCATAGTCAGCAAAAGGTTGAGAATAGCTGTATGCTGGTTGCCCCGAAGGAAGCAAGCTGCCGCCGGTAAACGATGCAGCATCAAATGGAGGCGGCGTCATAAGAATTGCTTTGGCTCCCGCAGCCTTAATCTGAGTAACAACCCGTAATAGACCCTGTTGATACGCTTCGAATCTATCAGAAGAATAAGGATAATAGATGCCGTCATTCATCCCATAACATACAACGACCCAGTCCGGTTTGCTTTCCGCTAGAGCCTTGCCAAGCCGATCATGCACGCAGGGACGAGGAAAAGGATGCTCCGGTTCGCTTAAGCCAGATGCTGTCTCGCTGCTTACGCCAAGGTTAATGAGTGTCATTTGATTGGCTGGCATATGCTGCAGGAAATAAGCATCCATGTAAGCAATAAACGTACCCTCATCCGTAATGCTGTCTCCTAAAAAAACGATCTTTTTCTTATCTGGTATAGCAGAATCCTTCCCAAATAACGGCTTCATCAAATTGTCCTCCCTTTGTTGTTTCGCACGGAATATTGATGCATCGCACCCGGCAGTCCTCTAAACGCCAAGCAGCCATCGCTAATTAGCGTCCACAGCCGATATTCAGTGAAACGAAAGTCGATTAGCAGGAAATAATGGTCCTGTAATTCTCCAATAACAGCTCCTGCCTTTACAAAACCATCCTCGCTTTCGATTGCAAGCTTATCAATAATAGCTATAAGCCTTCTATCAAGCTCTTCTTCAGCAGCATGCTTAATCTTGTCATCTTCCCATAAACGCAGTGTACACTCTTCCTGAGACAGCTCCAACCACTCTGCTTCATAGCGTCGTCTCTCACTATCTACTATTTTCTCTGCTTGCTCATATCCGTTTACGATATTTAAGTAAACATCCCTCTCTAGCAGCCCTTGCGCATAGTGAGGCAGGTTAGTCTGCATGCTTGCCGCGTTAAGCCGAAAAAGCTCAGAAACATTCATCATATGTACGCTATTGGTACGATTCTTTAGCAAATGCATGATGAAACGTAGTCCTACCTGATCGTGCGCGTTATCGGCACACCAGATGATGATCGTTTTATGCTCAGCTATGGCTGTTATTTTCTCGATCATTCTCTGAATCTGATGCTCACGATTCATGTGGTGATTAAACATAAAACCAGACAGCTTCTCCATTTGCCAAAATTCTCGTGCCCGCTGTCCTTCCACACGATCAATATTCTTAATTGGACCTACTGAAAAGCAATCATTAAACGACAATACCTCATTGTCTGCATGTTTTCCTAAATTGCTTAGGGCTACTTTCAAAGATCCTGCATCCGACATGCTGCATACGAGATGAACCATGCTTTTGCGCTGATCAGCTTCAACTCGCAAGGAATGTGAGTGCTGCACGCTTTTTTCATACATTTGTACAATGGAGTCAGCCAGAGCCTTCTGCTCCCCATTTCCTTGTTCAGTAAACGGTACAGTCAGCTTTAGAATGTCATTTAGAAGGCTTCTAGCCTCACCCTCGCTCAGCTCCCTTAAACGCTCATAAAGGTCTTTCAAATCAAAGCCTCCTTCTTGTACACCTATACTAGTTTACGCCATATATAAAAAAAGCTGCTCAGCAAGATCATCGTTCTTATCGACCTTCTGAACAGCTTATAATTGTTTACTCCTGCTGCGATGCAGCTGCTTCTGCAAACCCTTGATCTATCTCATCATTTACTTGATCAGCCGCTTTTGCCGCGCCTAAACTTTTGAATGCCCACCAGCGAACGGCGATTACAGACGCAGCCGACTCGGTTTCACCTTGAAGCTTCATTCCGATACGGAATGTGCCCTTCTCCGGATAAACAATTGTTCCAAGCGATACATTCGGTATATCAGGCTCAAACTCTGTGCCTTTAAATACGTCGATTTGTCCATAATATACTTTTTTCATCGTGCTTGTTTGGTCAGCCAAAATCGTCTTATCGATCTCTTCCAAGCCGACTACAACCGATACTTGACCCTCGCCAAGGCCATGCTGAATTTCATCCGACACATAGTTTTTTTTGCCGCGCGAGAAGAAGAAGCCGCCTGTCTTGCCGATAGACTCCAGCGCTACTTCCATTGTACCCGTTGAAATCTCATCATACAAATGCTGAGGCCGCGGAATACCAAGCTTGAAATCAAATTCATTGCGTTCGGGATGATACTGTACATCAAGAGATGGCTTCTCATCATATTCCAGATCATGCGTCTCCGCGCTCGCATAAAACTTATGAAGCGTTGAGGATTGCGACGTTTGCGTTAAACGCTGCAGCAGCGCGGTGCTCTCAATATATTCATCAAAAGGTACACGATCCACCTTCTCAATCATGTAGGTCGGTCCCATTTGGAGCAAGCTGATTTTAGCCAGGCAGATGCTTTGATCAGCAGATCCCTCTACTGCCTGCTCTAAGCTGCGTTCATGCCAATCCTTCAATATACGATTCGCTACAGGCTCGTCCAGCACCTCAATGATGTGCTTCGCATTCGTATCCAGTGGAATAGCCGAGTCGCCAATGGTTAACTTCGCAGCATGATTAGGTACAGTAAGCTGTGCTTTGACGCCAGCAGTCTGCGGCGCTTTCAAATGAAAACTAACCGAGTACTCCGTTTCCTGCGCATCGCCCGGCTCAACAAACATAACGGTATTCCCATCATGGCCAACAGAGGTGAAGCCCATTGCTTCATAATCATATTGGAAAGCAATTCGCGGCGTTTGCAGTGTCTTCTCAACCACCAGCTTGACCTCAACAACCTCGCCGACATTCACATACTTAGGCATACGCTGCGTAATCCGTACATTCGCATCTTCATAAATCGTAGCTACATTTTCAAGCAATCTAACGAATTCAAATGAGGACGGTGCAGGCGCTTCTTCATTAATGAATAAACGATAGGATTCAAGCACACGGTTATATTCGCTCACTTCGTCGTTGCGAATTGCAGAATTGCCTACCGAGTGAACCGGCTCCTTGCCTTTCTCATCATAAGCGACGCACAAGTATACATTTTTCTTATATTCATTGTTTGTAAAGCCCTCGATCATCGACAGCTTTAACGTTACAGGTGAAGGAATAACGAGTTCTCGTCCGATATAATCGATTGCTACGCCCATTTCGACCGAAATTGTTTTGTCATCTACCGCTACAACCTGCATGCCGGACAACACGCCGCTGCCATAGAGCAAACGGTTCAACAGCCTTCTTTTATCATTAAAATATTTTTGCTCCGACTCGAAATCGCGTACCGTCAACAGCTTTCCGTAAAAATAACGATTTCTCTCAAATGGATACAGCCTCGATTTTTTCACTTGTACCGCTCCTTCGCGTAATTATACTATTCCAGCTCTGAATCCATTTCTAAACGGGTATGGATATCCATGCGCTTCTCCATGCCAACGTCAACGATCAGCGTATCATTTGGCATCGAACGATCAGGGTTCAGCTTGAGCAGTGAAGGCTCAGTCAGCACCGTATTTATGCCTAAGTACGTATGTAAATCCAAATACATCCAAGGCTGCAGCAGCACCAGCTTCGCTTCCGTATAGGCTGGCTTTTGCTCATCCAGCAGCTGTTCGATAACGACTCGCTGCTTCTCAGTTGGCGCCTGTTCCGGACGCAGCAGCACGGTAAACGTATACGGATCACCGCTATAAAGCTGATCTGTCAGATGCCGCAGCTCTCCGTTGTCGCGCATCGCCTTTGTTTGAAAATATTCCACGATGAGCGGTGCAATACCCGTATAAATCTCGATCGTTTTCATTAAGCCTTGACGCGTGCCACGGTAACGATAAAGCTCCGGTGCGGCCTGAATGAACGCCTGCACCTGCTCATCCGTCCAATAATCATCCGTTTCTAGGCCAACCCAAGTCGCCAGCCAGCGTAAATGCTCGCCTGTTGCCCGTTCAGGATCGATGTATTCCGATAAATCCTCAATTTCTTCCTCAATCTCGGAAAACAACGTGCCGAATAATGATAAATAACGCTCAAGAAAATCACGGCTTGCCGGGTCCTCTTGATAGACAGCAGGCAAATAATTTAAATAAGTGTCTCTCGGAAAATAAATTCGCATGGACTCCAATAGTGGCGTATACCGCTCCGAAGCGATCCATTCGATTTTTAGCCACAAGTAACGTCCTTTTGCTCCAAAAAACAATGCGTCACTCGGATTAATAACCGGCGCTGACCAAAATTCAGCTAGTGCATTCAGCTTTTCGCGGTAGGGAATCGTCGCATCAGCTAGCCAATCGTCTACTTTTCGATAGCTTCCGGCGATAATGCAGCTATCGTCATTTTGACTGAAATAGGAGATATGAATCTGTGTGCCATCTGGAATAAAGGAGTTAAGCGCCATCTTGTGCCAGACGGTTTCGGCTTCTGCGCTATCGAACGCCCGTGAAAGCCAGACCCCTTCAGGAACACCCGTTTCCTCCATCAACAGCGTCTGTGGCTGTAAGTTCAAGATCGAAATCGTTCCGTCTTCGCTGTTCAAAATGTACATGCGATCCTTCTCATCAATCAACAGCTGATCCGCTTTGCCACGGAAACCTGTAATGCGTCCAACTGTCTCGCCAGCAGCATTCAACTGGACGATAAAGCGGTCATCCTCGCTCACTTGATCCATTTGCCTCGTGTCGCCAATATAAATCATGCCGCTGCTGTCAGCACATAGTCCTGCATAAGGAAGAGCAGGGAGTTCACGTTTCGCACTCAATGTTCCGGTAGGCCCGAATGAAAATAGCTTTGCGTATAACGTATCAAATATATAAAGCTCACCCGATGCCGCGACGGTCATAAAGTAAGTTCGGTTCAAATGCCTCAGCTTCGCTCGTACATGCTGTGTAAAGCTTGGATCACTCCATACACTGACGATCGCGCCGCCTAACGTAAACTGGATGATACCCAGCTTAGCGCCTTCTGCTAATGCCGGCTCATCGCCTCCCGTGTCCAGTTCAAGCGGTGTCAGCACGTACACATACCGGTTATCCGCTGCTATCGCAAGCGGATGCAGCAGAACTCCATCTGCTTCATTGCCTCCGCGCGACCAAAGCGTTTGTCCATTGCCGGTATGGTAAGCAGCGACTGTCCTCTCACCTGTGCGATCGGCGGCAATTAAAAGCTCGCCGGAGGCAGCAAGTCTAGCATGGGAGCTGAACAGACCATGCCCTTGTGTAAACAAGCGCTTATGATCAGCATTACGGCGGTCGTAAATCCACAGATCCGCGCGCTCATCCAGCAAAAACATATGCTCATGCTGGGAAACAGCCAGCTCTTGAATGGCAGCTGTACCTGCGAGGTCACTCAGCTGAATCGTTCCCGCTATTCCGTATTTGTTATCGCGGCGAACGCCGAAGCCTGCTAAATGAAAATCAAGATTATACCCGTTGCCGCGCAGCCAATCCAGCTCGCGGTTAATCGAGAAAAACTGGTCTTTTCCGTTCATGCTATACCTCCTTTGCAGCCGATTGCCACGATGCTATAGATGGGTGCGACTAATAAGTTCAATTTCATGCTGACCCGAGAAAACAAGTCCCTGCGGCGGAAGAATGATGTCTCCTCCTGCACTTTTCCTAACATGCGCACCTTCCGCATCAATCCACAAATCCTGCACGTATACTACGCCGCTCGCCTTGCTTAGCGCATTATAAATGTCTCCCTTATAGACAGAACGGCCAAATTTCCAGCCCTTGGTTCCATGCTCACCATCAAGCGGTCTTAGCAGCTTTTTCAATTGCTCTACTAAACGTTGTCCTTCATCTACGAATTGTGGCTCGACAACAACAACGGCATTGACGGTTACTTTAATATAAATGGGGGGAATGACATGTACTTCTGTCGTTATTAATCTTCTTGTATCCAAATGACGTTTTACAGTTTGCAGAAAACCGGCGCTTGGCGTTGGTGTATCGCTTAAACCGTATGGTACGACTACAACAGAAACTTGACCATTTGCCTTCTCTCTCGGATAATCATCAAGTCCCGGCTTATAGAGAGGAATTGCATGTACTCTAGCTACGGCAGCGCCTGGTGTTGCTAAAGCCAAAGTTTCGTAATCCTCATTGGTGACGGCACGGAATGTATGCTTCAGTTCTGACTGCGCCCGCTGCAGCGTTACCTGCAGCGTTTCCGCTTCCGAGCCTCCAGCTGCAAAACTTGGATTATTCACTTCGATTTGCAATGCTTTATGTGCTTCGTTCACCCACTCAGATATGAGATAAGGCTTAACGTTGCCACGATCACCACCGCCTAATTCACAACCGGTAAGAACAATATTGGTGTCCATACTGACTGGCGGAATAGCTCCTTTTTCGCCATTGCCGAAGTAAATGAGTCTTTTGACGGGATCATAAATATAATGACGATCACCTGGCTTAGAGCGGTCAAACTCATCTACACGCTTCCAATCCTGCCATTTGAAATGGCCATCCGGTTCTTGTTCACCTACCTGCAGCTTTAGTGCCTCGCGTTTCTTGCAGGATAGATTGTACAGCTCAAAGCTTTGGCTGGGCAGCCCATTGCTTCGTCCAATGAATCGGTAAAGATCAAACCTAGGTTCACTAGCAATGATACGAACCGTTTGTCCAGGCGGCGGAACAGCTCCGGTAGAGCCATCGCTAAACTGTACCGTTACATGATCCATCGAAGCATGTCTTAAAACGCTATAAAACGCAGGCGGGCGATCAGAGTGAGGCAGCTCCTCAAAGGAAGCAATCTCCTGCCAGTAACGCCATGCGCCATCAGCATCTTGCACTTGAACACGTATTTGTCCAAAAACAGCTAAGTAGGTAGCAATATGTATTTCTTCATGGGGCTCCCCTGATACCGTAAAATCAATCACTTCGCTTAATGTATCCTTCTGCTCAGCTTTGACCGTATGCAGCATTAGCTGACGAATGCGAGGCGGCATTTCATAACCAGACTCCTCAACTGTTGCACATATCCAATATCGCGGCTGCTCGCTTGCAGGATGCACAGTTACCGTACGCATCGGTGCCCTTAGGCAAAATGATATTTTACCGCTAAGCGTCAAATGGAGCGTCTCATCCTCTAGCACTTCAACGGGCATCCACCCCGCTGTCCCTGCTGCTTCATCCCAGCAATAAGCTTTCCACGAGAGCCTTGCAGATGGAGAAATGGCTTCGCGATTGATTACCAGATGCTGCACCTCGTCATTGCCAACGCCTTTATCCGCTTCCAAAAGATTGATGTTTATCGTGACCTGTTCCTGTGGGCTCAGCTCACGATCGAAGGAAAGATAAAGCTTCGAGGCTGTCCTTGCATCCTTCCCGAACGCATAAAAGGCAACATTGGCATGATCATTTGTAGCTGTGACGTCATTGGCTTCCCGTTCCGTTCGCGTAACGATTCTATCCAGCGCAAGCGGCACAAGGGAAATGGAGGCTTCCGTCTCAAACATCTGATCCTCAGCCATCAGCTTTGTTCCGCGAGGCAGCGTCACCGGAGCTTTAATATTTGAGAACTGTACGGTAGCTCTCGCCGAACTTGCGTCTGCAGGCTGAATACCAAGCAGATCAAGAAACCTGCGCCTGTTCTTGTCCGGGACACGGCCAATGAAATAACGCTGCATCTCTGTCAGCCAAGCGAATAGCTCAATAAACGTAATGCCCGGGTCATGCGCATTCTCATCCGTCCATTCCGGAACCCGTTTCGGGATGAGCCTTCTTGCTTGTTGAACAATTTCCGCATACGTGCGGTCGTCTAGCGGCAGCCTCGGCAGCATTTGATCTCTCCTTCCTTTTCTTTTTTTGATCGTACTACCCTCATTCGGAACTCTTATTTCGGACCAGGGAAAGCCGTTATGCTATGGCTGCCATTAACGACGATGCCATGAATAACCTCATTCATCCGGACGGGATCCCATTCGGTACGATTTCCATTTTCTATTTTGACAATATGTAAATAAAGACGTTCGATATATAAAAGCGAGTGGACAGCATGCAAAAGGGAGTGAAGCACTGACACATGCAGCGTTTCTCCAATATTCCAGCCGTTGCCGTCAACATTTCCAGTTACCGAATGTAAGAACGCATTCAGCTTGGCTGTACAAGCCATCTCTAGTGGAAGCAGATCATCCACGGACTGGGATGCCACCGTTGCATGCACGGACACTTCCAAATAGGCCGGCTCGATAACCCGTATGGCACCGCCCAAGGAAACCAGATTCGATGCTGTCAGCATGAGCTCACGCTCCACTGCTTTGCGCAGCTCTGGAAACTGAGCAGCGCTTTCCAAGCCGCCCGCTGGGAAAGCAACCACAACCATGGAGCCAGGTGAGCGCTCCAGCCTTGCATTTCGATTGCTTAAGCATTTCACCTTTGCAATCTGCGGATATGCCTCTCTAGCAATCCATTCTACGTCGCTTGCGGTAACTGCCCGTCCGCGGTGCTTAAGCCGCTGCGGTCCCCTTACGAGCACTTGCTCTACCCGTTCCGCATCACCGCCGCCAATTGAAGGAGCCGGATTGCTGATGCTGCTGACGAATGCAAATGGAAGCACCATCCCCGTTATTTGCCCGGCATCGACATGCCCGTTTGCGCCCGCGGTAGTTTTAAAGCGAACGCGCACCGTTTCCGCCGTATCAGAGGAAGGAAGCTTCCCGCGGATGCCATCTCCGAATTGCAGCATTCCGCCTGCGTGGTCCGGTGAATAATGACGGTCAATTGGGCCAGACTCTGCAAGCGAAACGACCGGCTGCCATCTCACCCAGAAGCGTTGGTCATTACCGTCACCGTCTCTTTGCAGCATATAAAATTCAGGCTCGGAGTCAGACCATTTCACTCGATCCATTGGCGTGAAATGTGCGAGCTCATCTACCCACACCTCTTCTTCAATGAATGCCGTAGGCGCTAGCTGTACAAAGCCGTCCGCAGGAATTGTAAGCTCCTTCTCCTGACTAACCTGCTGCCTGACCGAAACAGCATTCAGATGCATGCTTGAGGCTACAGGATTGCCCGGATAGGAATCTCCGAGCGAGCCATCAAGGTTGACCGCGCGTATCCAATAACGCTCATGCCCGAACAAGCGAGCCGGCGCCATCGTAGATGGACCTACCCATTGCAGCTCTCCGCTTATCGTAAATGCCTCAGTGTTGTCCACCACCTTCAGCGGCTGCCAAATGTAGCGGCCTGCTTCCAAGCAAAGCGCTTCCCACTCCACCCACGGCGGTTGATTGCTGGCTGTAAACCTGCGTTCCAGCTCAATATGTAGACGAATGGGACCTTTTAACGGCGCTGCATTAAAGGAAGCATACATCGCAGGATGACTTGCTGGAATTTGCTCAAACAGCTTAAAGGACTGACCGCCATGTTGTGCAGAAGGCGTTCGATCACGATTGTCAATATTGCTTCTTGTATAGACATGCTCTGGCATAAATAAGCTTTGCGAGGCATGGGCATAGGACAGAATAGGTTGTGCGAGCCAAGGTGACATATATTCCACGACTGGCGCGATAATGGGATCAGTCTGCAGCACACGTGCCCGAATCCAATAATCAGACGTACCGTTTACGAACGTTTCCGCCATATCGTCTGGACAGTTGAACGTCAAAGTAAAGCTTCGTTCACTCTGCTCCGGCAGTTCGGCAAACAATGTTCCGAATTGCTCGCTGCCAGGCAGCCTGCCCCAATTGCTGCCATCCCAATACTCCCATTGAACACTTCTGATGCATACGCGCGGAGGATCCTTCTCATCAAAATCGGAAGTCCGCATGACCATTTTCCACTTTACTTCGGGATCCTGCGCCATTCTGAGCCTACTCGGTATCGCCCTCGCAGAGAAGGTCAACTTGATTTTGCTTTGACGCTTGCTAAACGCCTCTTCACACGATAAATAAAAAACGGAATAAGGAACAAAATGTTCTCCAAACGGGTAAAACCCATCCTTCAAGAGCTCCGTATCATTAAAATATAATGCGCCTGGCTCAATGCCAACATTGTCGCCGGCCGCATCATGCGCCGCACGAAGCCTTATTTTATCCATCTCCAAATGCTTGTTAAGCAGAGGAGAGGCGGCGCCTTGCAGCTGTTTCACGGTACACCTGATCCAGCGGCCAGTTATTCCTTCATGCTCAGTGAGCTCCAGCTTTCCAGCTCGCTGTTTATATAATACGACCATGCTGCCTGCAGCCGTTGCGGAATCAAATTTCACCCATTCCCCATTGCATGGATACGTCCATTCCACCCACTCTGATGCGAGCGAGGCAGCAAGCTCCGGCTCAGAGTAACGTTTTTCGGTGTGGTGAACATTTATGTAAAATCGGCTTGGCCGATCTACTAGAAAGATATCGTCATGCCGAATATAAAGCGTATGCTCCTGCTCATTTGGCATAGAGCTGGTATCGAACAAGCTGATCGGCTCAGCTAGGCCGCTCTTCAATCGCTCTCCATAGTCCAGTGCTGCAGTAGCAATATGATCCTTTTGTGGATTTACACTAATCCACTCCATCAGCTTCGCTGGTGTAGCGAGCAGCACCTTCTCCGTCTCAAATACGAGCGGCTCGCCGCCATCAGGATGAGGGGCTGTCAATGCAATGCCTGCCGGCAAATAAACGGGGTCGACCGTTCCTTCACTCAGCTGAAACACAACGGTCGCCCGGGCTGGACGAGGCGGCTGCAGCTTGACCTCGATAAGATCGAGGAAAGCAAGGAAATGATTGAGCGGCGCTTGATTAAGCCGATTAACCRTGTCCTCCAGCATCTCAGCGGTCAAATAGGCTAGTCCCGTCCCCGCATCAGGCTCCTCCTGCGAGAATCGCCACTCCGGCGTATAATGAGGTGCCATCTCCTTTAACTGAGCCATAAAAGAGGATAAGTTATTATGATTGATTTTTGGCGGACGGTTGTCACCGCCATTTCTTCCCCCGTGCTTCATCACGTTGCTCGCTCCCGTTA
Source organism: Paenibacillus sp. 01T424 (assembly GCF_056398745.1). Taxonomy (NCBI): domain Bacteria; kingdom Bacillati; phylum Bacillota; class Bacilli; order Caryophanales; family Paenibacillaceae; genus Paenibacillus; species Paenibacillus sp. 01T424. Next base: position 62,296 of record NZ_JBFTPZ010000003.1, read on the forward strand.
TTTGCTTCCTTCCTCTAAATAGAAAGGAAACACCTGATTAAAAAGATTGTTTGTGGATCTTACCGCATAGGAGACGCTCATTAGCACACGGCCGTTATTTTGCCGATCAGGCTTCACCTCTACCTCTACGTCCTTTACTCTCGGCTCCCAAATTCGAATGGCTTCCTGCACATCACTGGCAATGAGTCTAAGCGATGTCTCATCCGTTGTGCCAAATACAAAATCCCGTAAGCCGCAGCCAAAATCAGGACGCATTAATCGCTCGCCCTTCGACGTTCGAATAATAATTCGGATAGACTCTTCAATGTCATCCTCGCCTTCCGCCATGCGAATACGGCCGGTTGTTGCGTCTACCTGAACGGGAAATTTCCATCCTTTCCCCAAAAACGATGCCGACATCTGCTGCAGCCTCCCTCAGCCATCAATTGATCTTAACCATCGCGCCCTTCAGCGACAAAATGCCGTTAGCCTTTACCTCAAGCATGCCATTGGATTGAAGCGTGAGCGCTGCATCCGCCTCCACCTTCACCTGAGCGCCTTTTACGGTAACCGATTTTGAGCCCGTCACTTTTACATCGCCTTGCGCGCTCATTTCAATCGTAGACGCTGAACCGCATTTGATGGTGACCTTCTTTCCCATCTCATCCAGCTTGATCGATTGCTGCTTGTCTTGCGTTTCAACCGTAACCGTCTTATCCTTATCGGCAAACGTAATATGATGGCCTTTTGACGTTTTTATCGTAACCGTGCCTGCGCTGCTCGTATCATCAAACGTAATCTCATGCCCGGTTTTCGTCTTGATTTTGCGAATATCGTTTTTGTCGTTCGGCGCAGGCGGCTTTTGTTTCTTGCTCCACAAAGAGCCAATGACGATCGGCTGATCCAGCCGCCCCATTAAGAAGGCGACAAGCACCTCATCATTCACCTCCGGCAAAAAGAGAGAGCCCATGTCGTTCCCGCCCATTAAAGTCGCAACGCGCACCCAATCGGTCTGGAGCTCGCCTTCACGCAGTGGAAACTTCACCTTTACGCGGCCAAGCTTATCCGGGTCTTTGTTGTCGGTAACGATTGCATTCCACACTCCGGACAGCTGCTCGGATTGCATGGAGCGCTGATGCTGGTCAAAAAAACCAGGATACATCGTGCTCATATCGCATTCCCCTCCGTCTCAAAATAAATCATGTAGCCATCCGTTGCGTCGAGTCGATGCGTAACCTTCGTCAATCGCAGCAGTTGATTCAGCTTGTCGCTGCCGAGACCCTCAATCTTGATTAATTCACCTGGCTTCAGCTCTGGAAAACCAATCGAAGTTCCATGACCGCTCACGAGCTCGCGGGAAATACGATCCAGCATCGCCTTCGCAAGCGATTGCGCCTCGTCCTGCGATGCTGCCTGCGTGTATACGACCTCCATCTTTTGATTAGAGAGCATGCTTGCTACACTTGGGCCGCTTTTGGTGTTCGTACCAATAATGGTAACCGAGCTGGCAACGGATTCTATCGCTTGCATCTTATCGACGTCATAGCCGCGAACTTTGACTTGCGAAGTCTGGCTGGAAGCATCCACCGTCAACGTGAACTGAACGAGGTTTTTCCCATATTTCAGCGTAATAAGCGGCGCTCCCGATGTTTTCGGTTTTTTGAAAATAAGCTTGGATGCTTCTACATAGAAATGCCTGTCGTTATCCATCGCAAGCGAGCGGACAAAATGATAATCGCTCACCCCAATTTGCTCAATCGTTTTTTTGGTGACGCCCGTATCGTCCAAATCGACAGACAAACCATAATTTCCGGCAATTTGCCGAACAACATCGCTGTCCTTCATTTGGTTCCACACCTTAGAGTGTGACGTCTTCATCATGAGAAAAGAGCGGTCCATCGCCGTTACGACAATGCTTGGGCTGCCGTTTGAAGGATAATCAATGGTATAGCCTGTCATGATTCCATCAAATACAAGCGATTTTTTATCTGCGTAACCAAGCTTGATTTGCACCTTCTTGCCTACCGCAATCGTTGTGCCTACCCATTGCATACGGGATTCGCTCCATATATAGCCATTAGAAATCGAAAACCTGGCGATATCCGCCTGTGCATCCGTCGTTTGCTCGACATCAACCCATTCTACGGCCATGTTTGAAAGCTTGATCAATTGACCCTCTATTAAAATATCAACCTCAGGTGCGCTAAAATCACCATATTTGGATTCCAAATCCTCAAAGGAGTTTGCAGCCACGTTTTCACTCCAATCTCGGAATCGTCAAGCTTCTTCCGGATAACAGCATACGGGGGTTATCAATCCCATTCGCTTCGGCGATATGGCGCCATGCTCCCGGGTCCTCGTATTCCTCAGCCGCTATTGACCACAGCTGATCCCCTTGCTTGACCGTCTTTTGCTTCGTACGGTCGGCAGATTGACGCGGAATTTCTTGGTATTGTTCCTTCATCGTTTGCGAGCTCAGCATATCGACCGTTAAGGATGCCCTAACAGGGACGCCGGTTTCCAGAAACATCGTGTATTTCTGCGTAATGCTTGTAATAACACCTTTAAAATCAAGCGAGCCCCAAATGAATTTACAGGTCGGCGGCGTATGCAAATCCGAGTCAACATCGAGTATGCCCACGATTTTGGAAGTATAGGTACGAACGTCAATGCCCGCTTCATACGTATCAAAAAACAAATTCAGCTTCAATGTTGTCCGCTCACCGCTCGTAAATTGGGAGAGCGGGGTTTGCAGCCCCGCAATCTCCTTCTCCGCATATTGATTTCCGGATTCCATCTCATAATCAGTCGGGTTAAAAAGCACGTCTACCTTCTCGGTTTCTTTCGCTCGAAAGATCCAAAACTGCGCTTTGCTTAATGCCATTCGATGTCCCCTCCAAATCTGTTCATTTTAGAAGCCTCTTCTTCGCTGCTCCAGCTTCATCTTTCGCTCCAACGCCTTATATACTTGATCCGCAATAGCTTCTGGATGCAGCTGCGGCATTTTCATAATCATCTTCTGCAGCTGCACAGGGTCCAGCTCGCGAGGCGCTTCCACCTTCACCTGACGCGGCGGCTCCTGTGCAGCGGGCCCACTTGGTTTATGATGCGAAAGTGTGGGCATCTCGCCTCGTTCAACAAATGAAGCAGCGTTCGTCTCTACTCCGCTAGGTGCAGCTTGGCCAGCTGTATTACGATGACGGGCAGCTGCTGTATAACTAAGCCTTACTTGATCGCCAATTGTGCCGCTAGATTGAACGGAACTAGGCTCAATGCCGGCTTTTACAACGGATGTTAGTCCGCTAAGCATCGGCTTGTTTTCTATGGATGCTTTTGCAGCAAGATTAGCGAAGCCAGAATGTCTTTGAATCGTTCGGAATGGAGTCACTCCTGCTCTGGATCCGCTATTCAAGAAAGATGACATTAACGTTTGACGATGCACAGGATTGGTTTGTCCACTGCGTTTATTTCTCTCGCCAATAGGGAGAGCAGGAGCTGACAGCTTCATGTCTCCTGATTCTGTCTGCTTGTGCACGCTTAGTGTTGGATACGCGCGCATGGATGCGGAAGCTTTCGCTGATTCCGTAGCTTCGGCTGACATTTCAAAGCGGTTAGCCAACGTTTGTGATGCTTTATTCGCCACATCATTTAATGATTCAGCGCCATATGTTTTTTCTATTTCATTTACCGAGGTGCTGTTATTTTTACGGACTTGCCGTTGAACTAGTCTTGATTCGACCGGCTTTTGTTTCGCTTCAGCGCTAGTGCTTGGCTTTGTGTTTGGAGAAGTCTGCTCCGCTAGCCTCCGCACTAATGAATTGGATGTATACCTGATATTATTGTTTTCAACCGCATATGCTGAGGTTTTAATCGCTTCAGATGGGAGCCATTCAGCAGAAAAACGATGAACCGTTCTTCCTACTAAAGGAGAAGCTGAATCTACTTTTGCTCCAGCATTGGCAGGAGAAAAAGGACTAGGCATTGTTGTCCCTTTTCTTTTCCCTTGTATTGCATTCTGAAGTATAGCGCTGATGCTCGCTTCATGATTTGCCGCTATCACTCGCCGCTTATGCGACAGTGATGCTCCGTTTTTCAATAACGTCTTCTTATTATTCGCTGCTCTCGCAATTAATTGTCCGCGAACGGTAACAGATGCCAAGCCCGTATTTAAACCAGCCTCTTCGCTTGGCTTCAATTCTGCCATTTTAGACAAATTCTCTGATGTCGCACTCGCGTCTGTTCGACTGGCACGAGCAGAAGCGCCTTGAATGAAATTCGCATCATGAGTTAAGGTTTGCGATTCTGGTACGATTGTTCGTTTATGTAAAATAGCACGGCGGCTTTGAGCACGTATATTCCCTTCCGGATTATGATCCGTTGCAGCTTTATGCTTATAGTTGAGCTGAGTTAACGGCTTCTTTAGGGCGGTAGCTTCGGATGCCTTGCTTGCATCCTGCCTTAGCACTGGCACTGCGCTCTGCGCAGGCTGTCTCTGTTCAAAACGTCGCAAAACCATCTGGGCAGGCCTCGAAGCCATAATCCGGTTCCTTATTCTTGCTGCTTCTGCAAGAGCATTTGATAATGTCCTTGACGGTATAAACCGTTGAGATCCATCAGCTGATATCCCTGCTTGTGCTGCAATTGCTTTATGGATTGAAGTAGCAGCACTGCTAGGTTTTGTTTCATTTTGCTTCCAGCTGCTTACATTCGATGAGATACCAGCTGGATTAGCTTTAATCTCTTTTTTATTGGAAGGCACGACTGTATTAATCATGCTGCTATTATTCAGATTTACAGTTGAATCATTATCGACCTCTCGAGGCTGATCTGACTGTGAACGATTCGCTCGATGAATGAGACGTTTGGCAGCAATCGCTGATTGGCTGCTCCGTTCAGTTAATTCGTTCAAAAGCTGCGGCTTGCGCTGCAATACTGGAAGCTGAAGCCTATTTCGATTAACATCAGTTATCTTGCTAGCGGTTACCTTGATACTTGAATGGATAGCGGCAGCTTCTGTTTCTGATTCTGCATTTGGCATTGCCAAACGATTCGGTTGATTCGTTTTTTTCGCGGAGGCATTTGATTGTACATCCGCTTCCTTGCCATTTGGTGCTGCTTCTTGCGACATCTCCGTTTGCTCGGAGATATGTTTTTGATGATTACGATGCTTTAGCTTTAGCTGTTTTTTTCCTTTTGCACGATCTTCTTGCGGTAACACATCATCGGCCTGTCTACTCGAGAGCGTACGGAACGTATGTGTCGCTGTCTCTAGCTGCTCCAGCTTCGCCGCTTCGGCTCTTTTCCCTGCCTCGCTTAGAACCTTACTCGCAGCGGCGCTCTGCTTATCCGCCTCCCGCTGCTCCAGCTTCGCCGCTTCGGCTCTCTTCCCAGCCTCACTTAGAACCTTGCCCGCAGCGGCGCTTCTCTTCTCCGCTTCCCGCTGCTCCAGCTTCTCCGCTTCGGCTCTCTTCCCAGCCTCGCTTAGAACCTTACTCGCAGCGGCGCTCTGCTTACCCGCTTCCCGCTGCTCCAGCTTCACTGCTTCGGCTCTCTTACCTGCCTCGCTCATAACCTTACCCGCAGCGGCGCTTCTCTTCTCCGCCTCCCGCTGCTCCAGCTTCACCGCTTCGGCTCTCTTCCCAGCCTCGCTTAGAACCTTACTTGCAGCGGCGCTTCTCTTCTCCGCCTCCCGCTGCTCCAGCTTCACCGCTTCGGCTCTCTTCCCAGCCTCGCTTAGAACCTTGCCCGCAGCCGCGCTCTGCTTACCAGCCTCCCGCTGCTCCAACTTAACTGCTTCGACTCTCTTCCCAGCCTCACTTTTAACCTTACTTGCAGCGGCGCTTCTCTTCTCCGCCTCCCGCTGCTCCAGCTTCACCGCTTCGGCTCTCTTCCCAGCCTCGCTTAGAACCTTGCCCGCAGCGGCGCTTCTCTTCTCCGCTTCCCGCTGCTCTTGTGAAACGACTGCTCTGCGTGCATTCGTAAGCTGCAAAGGCGCCTTGCTCAATGATGCGCCAGAATCGTTAGCCTGCTTGAGGTTAGACTTAAGCTGAGCTCGATCCTTCGCCAGCGGCTTATTAAGGTTATCCAGCTTTCGAAGCGATTGAATAACAATACCGGGTTGAAGCTTGGCTTGCAGCCATTTATAGTAATCCGTCTGCTGCTCTGCCTTCAATGGTTGAGTAGGCAGCTGCGAAACATGCGGTATTATTCGTTTGGAATGGTCATGCTTAAATCTGTTCGTAATTATACTGCTGTTAACAATCTCATCTAACTGCTTCGTAATGCCTATTTTGTGGAGTGCTCCATCATTCGTTTCTTTCCCTTGAACAGGCTGTGCTATTGCTATTTCTCTTATCGTTCTTAGTTCTTTGATAATATGTGTCACATCTCTGAATACGATCGTTTCACGCTCTACCGTTACTCGCTCGCGCATCATGATGCGCTCAGGCTTGCGCTCTGGACTAGGCGGCGTTTTTTTATTGTAGCCGTTATTTGGTGCTGCTGCTTTAGGTGCTACGACTTGCACATGCAGCGTTTGCTGAGTAATGGTCGGTTCATTTTTGATCACATGCGACATAGCGACCCGCTCAAATATTTTGCGTCCTGTGCCTGTCTTATATTTATTTAAGATGCCTCCGGCAAACGGCTGAACCGACGTTGATTGCTTTGTCGCAGCTTTGCCCATACGGTCCAAAATTCGTTTCATACCGGTGCATCCTCCTATTCCCGTTCAACTTGCATTTTATGATTCATTAACGTTTGACTACATGCACAACCCTACTTCTGAAAATCGCCATATAAACCGCTATGAATAATTTCTATCGTTTCAACCGCAATGTCACTCGTGCTCGCATTCAGATGCGGCCCGGTCCACCTCACCGGATAAGCATCAAAGAAGCTCCAGCGCCCAAATTCTGTTCCGTCAGCAGATTGCAGTACAATCGCACCTGTTTTGCGGTCAATCGTTCCATCTATTGTGCTTTCGTACCAGCTCCAAAGAGCAGGCGATTTAGTCATACCCTTGCGCAGCACGAGATTTGGGAACCGAACGCCCATCGGCAGCTTATGAACATAACCATTCACTCCGCCTTCACGGTATTCCTCAATTTCTGTTTCTGCCTCAAGTCCCGAAACCTCAGAGAACCCAGCAACAAAAATGTCATCGAGCTCCACCCAAAACTTGAATGTTGTAGCTACATCGTGAAAGCGACCTTTCTCTTGCCCCTTCATGACTGCCATAGCGCCGCGTCACCTCTTTCCAAAAACGTCGAAAATATTTTTCTTACCGCTATCTGATTCATCGTTCATCTTGCGATTTATTTTGGAAATTTCGTCGCACCAGCGCCTGCGTTCTGCATGCTCCATGCTCATAATTTCGTCATGCGACCAATGAAAATAATACGCGACGAAGCCTACCTCCTCGTACAGCCGGTCAACCGGATAACCTAAGAGAGAGCTTCCGTTAAGGACAAAAAATCGACAGCCACCTCGAACTCGTGGTCACATTTCGGACAAGCCGTAAGCACCTTAGGCGCCTCTAAGTCATTAATCTGACGATATAGATTTTGCAAATAAGCAAGATCTGCCGTAAACAGCTTCTCGATCAGCTTCGTATCAATATGCCTAACGTCCCCAAGCTTCGTTACCACTCTAGCCATCAAAATAACGGTCAAATAACTAGGGTTGGATTGTACGCGCGGGTCCTTCATCGGTAAAATTTCATCAGCTGCCGTAGCAAGCCGCATAACCCCCCGCCGGTGGAGATTGCCTTGATCATCCACGTAGCCGCGAGGCAATTCAAATTCATATTCCGTTTGAAACGCCATCCGGTCATCACTCCAATATGTAAAATAGAATCAATTTCTAGAAAAGCGGAAAACAAGAGAGGAGCAAACGATTTCTCGCCTGCTGACCTCCCTTGTTCGCCATAAACCAGCTTTAATTACTCATTTCTATGCGGTGCGCGTTAAACCCTCATGAGCGAATTCAATCAGCTCTAGCGCAATATCATTGCCGGTACCATTGAAGGTAGGCGCAGTATATTTAACAGGCCAAGCTTCGATAACCTGCCAAGTAGCCACGTCTTCGCCTTCTTCGTCAAGCGCGATGATCGTAATCGTTTTGCGCTCAATCGTTCCTTCGGCGCATTCTTGAAGCCAATCATACAGCTCCATCGATTCAGTCGTGCCCCATTTCAGTGAAATGTTGCCGTACTTGATTAAGCCTGGAAGCTTGCGAGGTGTAATAACCTCGTTGCCCTCGCGGTATTCGACCACATCAAAGGTTGCCTCAAAACCGGAAACCTCGCTAAATCCTGCTTGCTCAAGACCTTCTACTTCTACACGAAATCTAAAATTGCGATATGGATCAATACGATCTCCTGGCATGTGGATCCCCTTCCGTTATTCGATATGGAAGCTAATGACTATTCCGAACCTGTTTTTTGTGTGATGCGGAATACGACGAATTCAGCTGGTTTCACCGGCGCTACGCCGATTACACAAATCAATCGTCCATTGTCGATGTCATCCTGTGTCATCGTTGAACGTCCAATTTCAATATAAAATGCTTCAGACGGGCTTGTACCGGACAATGCTCCGTCACGCCATACACGAGTTAAGAATGCGTCAATCGTGCGCTGAACCCGGGCCCATAGCTGCTCGGTATTCGGTTCAAATACAACCCAGCTTGATCCATTCATGATCGAACCTTCGATGAAAATGAATAAGCGGCGTACGTTGATATATTTCCAAAGTGTATTGGATGAACATGTACGAGCGCCCCATACGCGAATGCCTTGACCTGTAAAAGCACGAATCAAGTTGACGCCTGCTGGGTTAAGAATATCCTGCTCGCCATTGTTATATTGAACGTCTAGGCCTACTACACCGCGAAGCGTTTCGTTGGCAGGCGCCTTTTGTACGCCGCGTGTCGTGTCCGAACGAGCATATACCCCAGCGATTGTACCAGATGGCGGGATGAAAATATTGCGTTTGTCGAGCGGGTCAAACACTTGCAGCCATGGATTATACAGTGCGCAATAGCTTGAATCGAACAAATCACGATGAGCAAGCACATCCTGTACCTTCGTTACTTCGCGAGGAAGATCAAGAATCGCAAAGCGGCTTCCCAAGCTTTCACAATGAGCAACCAGCGACAGCTGTACGTTAGGATCGGTTACACCTGGAATCGCCATGATGCTGACAACATCGTTGTCGATAAACGACTGGATGCCTGTTCTTCTGCCTGGACCAAAGTCTTCGCCGATAAAATCAGCAGCCGACAAGCTCGCAGCAGAACCATCACTACCTCCCGCAAGCAGAATTTCAAATACGGCAAGCTCAGAACCAGCAATTTGCTCCAGCGGAGCAATGCTCTCTTCCGATGCCTTTAGTACTTGTACGCTTACGATATTCGAGCGGGATACCAGCTTCTCCACATAGTTTGGAGCCTCTGGATTTAGTGATGCTTTCTCGTAGGTTTCCGACTCTGTTCCGTAAAGCACGTTAATCGTAAACTCCGAGGAGCTTAGTACTTTAGTTGGAACTAGAGCCGTATCCACTACATCGCCGCTAAGTGCTTCTGCAAGCTCAATCACTTGATCATGAACAGAAATGATGCGGTTGTATTGCTTGTCTGTACCATTTGTAAAAACGACCACATCCCCAGCATAAAAGCCAGCAGCGTTTTTCACGCGGTAACGATTGCCTTCGCTTGCTTCAAAGATCGGTGTTTTTGCTTTGCTTGCAGGAACAACAACAGCACGAATTTGATTGCCCCAAGCGCCTGGATTTTTGGCGGTAATGGAGAGAACCGCATCCTTCTGAGCTTCGTTAGAGGCAGTTTTGGCATCTGACGGCGCTACCCGGGAAATGAAGCAGCGGGAGCCTCCGTTTGTGAAAAACTGATTAACCGCATGCGCAAGAAAACGGTATGAGCCAAAAGCATTTTCAGATAAATAGGAACCATATACACGTCCAAAATCAGCTGGACTTGTAATAAGCTGCGGTAAACCCTCGACTGGTCCGCGAGCAGCAAGCCCAATAAAGCCCGCTGTGCTCGTACTAACACCTTCCAGTGGTTTGGCGCCGCTCTCAAATTCCTCCACATAGACGCCTGGCGATAAATACTCAGCCATGTGTGATCTCCTCTCTGAATCTATTTATGTATTAGGTAATGGCAGGCATATTTCTCCCGCGTCAACCCCAAGACCAATTGGAATGCGTCAGAATAGTTAATCCTACTGAAGGACTAAAGTCTGCGCTGATACTACTTCACCCGCTTGCGCCGTCAACTCGGTCGCAGCGCTGCCATGTTCATTAATTGCAAACACTTTAATAGGAAAACTGGTGGGCAGTATGCCGCGGAATGGAAGAATAACGATACCGTTATTTGCACTGCTCGTTTGAACAGCAGGCAATAATAGCGCGCCTCTTCGATAGTTTTCCTGCAATGGCTGCTCGAATCGCAGTCCATTGCCGGGCAAAATCTCAGCTACACGCACAAGCTCCTCATTGCCTTGACCGCGAAGCAGTAAGCTCTCGCCTGCAACCGTCTGTCCCTGCAACTGCCCCACTGCTGCTGTATCTGCACCAGCAAGCAGCGAATCTTGCATAATTCTACCTCGTGCTGCGGCATCCTCGCATATGTAAGCCCAAACCTCAGCATCAGCACAAGGTCTGCTAGCAGCATCACATAACTCAAAGGTGACAGCTGTCGAATCTGCAGGATAAGCATATTTGGGACTAGGCAAAAGCGGTACTGTAATCATTGGGTATAATTTTGAAATAGAAGCGGTTTCAATCTGTTTCCTGTAGGGTATAAATACAGATGAGGTAACGGAGAGCACATAGCTGCCAGAGGGAAGGTCAAGAAACAGAAAGGTCCCGTTAGGCTTCCGAATGGGTTTCTTATGAATGCCCTCAAGTGAAACGGATAACGCGGAAGGTGCAAGCAGCCTTCTTGTCCATACGTCAACTGGCGATACAACAAGCGAGCAGCGAGTTACCCTCGTTGAACGATGGTGTGACATATTAGCCACCGTCCTTTTCCTCAAGCACAATATGACGCTCGACAACTCGCGAAACCGGCTTCACACGATTCGAATCGAGCATGACAGGGCCTATGCGATAGACGACAGAAAGCTTGTACGGCGTATCACCGAACTGCCAAAGCTTCAGTAAATCTTCGCCTTCCATGCTGACTAGATTCATCCTTATCGCACCGTTTCCTTCAGCAAGCGTGCCTTCAAGATATGTACCGCTGAGTACGGCATTATCATAAAAGACCTGCATAGCACGACCTAATATCCGATGCTCGTCCAATGCACGCGTTAATCGATTCGCACTCGAATGCGCTGTCATTAAAAAATAAAAATCAAGCGCCTGCGGCGGGTACTGAAGCACACCTCCACGATCCACCATGCCCGTCCGGCGAGATTCGCCATTTTCCTTAACGTTGAACAAAAACAAGGAAAGAGCTAGATCGCCTGCATCCCGGGGCGAAGCCATTCCGATCAACTCGGGACGCGGCACTGGGTCAGGCGTAAGATGATCACGTAGCAAGCGCAGCATGCTGGCTTCCAAATCCGCAATAACCGTATATCCACCCATCAGCCTATCACTCCCAAAAAAATCAAAATGGTATTCGATTTCTATTATAGCTTCTCTACTACCAATTGACTACGCAAAATTACTCAATTTATGTCAATTTTCCTGACTTCGCGAACCAAATTCAGTAAAATTACTACATTTTACAACAAATTATTAATAAAAACTTGCTAGTTATACGGTTCGAACGATTCTTTCACGACAATTTTCCCCATCTTGTGGAGCTCTTGACGTGTCGCACGAACCATATGCCTCATGCCGATTGAAGCTTGCTCCGAGGCAGCCATAAACGCGGCAGACAGGACAATATTTTTAATATGACCGCCTGATGCATCGATGCGCGCTGCTAGAAATGACAGATCAAGGTCAGGATCAAGCGGCGCATCCTTAGGCAGCAGCGAGCGGAAAATTTGCTCCCGATGGGCGGCATCCGGGAATGGAAAGTTAACGATTACCTGCATTCTTCGCAAAAAGGCTTCGTCCATATTTTGCAGCAAATTGGTTGCTAGAATCGAGATACCCTCGAAACTTTCAATGCGCTGCAGAAGATAGGATGCCTCCATGTTCGCGAATCTATCATTTGAATCTTTTACTTCCGTTCGTTTGCCGAACAAGGAGTCTCCTTCGTCAAAAAACAGGACAGCCCCGCTGCTTTCCGCTTCAGCAAACAGCTCTCTCAAGTTTTTTTCCGTTTCTCCGATATATTTGCTCACAACGCGCGACAGATCAATACGGTAAAGCTCTAGTCCCATCTCTCCCGCAACGACTTCAGCTGCCATCGTTTTGCCCGTGCCAGGAGGCCCAGCAAACAACATGCTTAAGCCTCGACCATAAGGCAGCTTATGACCAAAGCCCCATCGATTAAACACCGTTTCGCTATGCTTATGCCTGCTGCACGCATCCTTAAGAAGCTCCAGCGGCTCCTCTGGCAATATCAGATCATCCCATCGCCGAACTAGCCGTTGCTTCTCCGCAAGCTCGGACAAACGATGCTGAACCTGTGTTCGCGAGGCATGGGCATAATCATCAAGTGTAGGGAATTCATGCTTGTTATGGTAAGCTAGGCGATCTGCTTGTTTGCTCATTCCCTCGATCTGCCCAGCTGTAAAAGCATACTTATCGGCTAAATGTCTAAGCAGACTACGATCCGCTCTTTCATCGCTGCAGCGCTGCCAGAGCTGCAATCGCACTTCTGCGTTAGGAACATGCACAGTGTGGCTCGTTAATGCAGAAAACGCTGGAAGCGGCAGCTGTGAGGAGCGTCTTTCTACTCGCGTTAGCCATAACACGACAGGGAGCCTTGCTAATTCTATATAGTTAGTAAGCGCCTTGCGAACCCTTTCCTGCTGATGAGGCCAGCCCTCAGCTGCGCTTCTTTCACCCTCCCCCTCATCGAAGCATAAAACAGCTACAGATAAGAGTGATTCACGTACAATATTGTTCAACTGCTCCGTCATCGCATCTTCATCCTTAGCAAGCTTGTCTAGCTTGACAAGCAGCAGCGGCTGCTCCAAAGACTGAGCCAGATGTCTGGCATGCAGCTTTTTGCCGGCGCCCGAAGGTCCGCTTAACTGAATAAACGGTATTTCATACTGCTCATTCTCATCATCTTGAGTGAATGATTTGTCTCCCTTGAAGGATCGTTCCCTTTGCACAATTTGCAGCAGCATGTCTTGAAGCTCGCAATTAAACGCCAGCTCTGGAGCTGACCTCGCCCCATCGTATAAGGTACAAACGTCTTCAATTCTGGAATCCAGCTTTTCAGTATCCAGCAGAAACGAGATAATACGGGCGTCCATGCGCAGCGGCTGCTTCAGCATGCTTCTCTCAGCGGGTACTGCCGCTCTGCCTGATCTCAGTACAAATCTGCCAAGGGTCGAATAACCTGCGAGCAGCGAACGAGCATGATAAAACTCTTCTTTCGAATCTCCTAACAATCGCAGCGCAAGCTCCGCGGTAGGCACCCGCAGCGTAACGTCGTCATTCAAATAGCCAAACCAGCTTTCATAACGTGAATCAAGCTCAGCTGCAAGGCATAACATAACGCAGCGTTTTTCCCATGTCGAAAGACGAAGAGTCCATGACAAATAGGCGAACGGGAGCCTTGCTCCCTCGCTTACGCTGTCATGGATGTGCTGTGAAAACTGTCGTTCCGCCTCTACACGAAATTGTCTAAACGAAGCTAGTGCATCTACTTCCTGTAAAGACTCGTTTCCTAGAAACGATCGTTCTATATCGATAGCATTAACGACGAGGCCGCGCATTGACATTGGCGTTTGACCATCGATTTCCTTGCTCTCAAAATCTGCAAGAAGAACTCGCAGCCCTTGTTCCAGCAAAGCGAGCTCGTCACGTAAATAATCGAATCCTGTTTCATAAAATCGCATGATGGTTCACCCTTATATGAATGCATTACGCTTATCGGCGCATGAGGCAAAGTACCGCAATATCGTCGGATTGTGGAGCTCCGTCCGCGAACATGAACACGTCCATCAGCAGCGCATCGATGATTTCAGCGCTAGAATAACCGGACGTTTGAGATAAGAAATTTTGTAAACGACTAGTGGAATACTGCTCTTGCAGTTCGTTCTCAGCCTCGGTAATACCATCGGTGTAGAGGACAAAACGATCGCCATGCTCAAGCTCGATGGTCTGATTCCGATAAGTGAATTCCGGGAAAGAACCAAGCGGGATGCCTTTGGGGAGCTTAATCGGCAGAACGGAGCCGTCCGCTTTGACAATGTAAGGAGTACAATGTCCGCCATCGCTAAGCACAACCTCGCCAGTCGCAATGTTCAGCACGCCGCATATGATCGTTGCGAATAGCTGCGCATTGTCCGTACAAAGCTCATCGTTGACCATTTCCAGCAGCTCGCCTGGCGACAGCCTCGCATTCATTTTCCCTTTAATTAACGAAAGCGTCATCGCCATGAACAGCGCAGCCGGTATTCCTTTATCCGACACGTCACCTAGTGTGAAAAACAGATGCTCCTCGTCTATTTTGAAAAAGTTGTAGAAGTCGCCTCCTACCTCTTTCGCTGACTTCAACAGTGCACAAACGTCAAAAGGTTCATTTGCGGAAGGCATTGTCGTAGGAAGAAAGCTGAGCTGAATGCTGCCGGCAATTTGCAGCTCATTCTCAAGGCGATCCTTGAGTGCTGTTGCCATTTGCAGCTCCCCCACCGACTCCTCAAGCGCTTCATAGAGTCTAGCATTATCCAGTGCCAATGCCAGCGGCCTTGCGAACTGAGTAAGCGTCTCATGATCTGCCCTACTAAATCGAGCTCCGCCGATCTTAGCGGTTGCTTCCAGAACACCCACTTTACGGCCTCTCGCCATCATCGGCACGCTTACCTTATCGCCGACGCTATGATCCATGGTTTTTGTAAGCTCATTATCTTGCGAATCCCAGTCATCGACCAGACCAACCGCTGCCTCTTCTGCGAATATAAGCTGCTTCGCTGCTGCATTTACCGAATTTATTAGCTCCGGCTGATGCAGCGAGGAATGAACCTGCGTGCTTAAATCAAACAGCATTTCCGCACGCCTCAGCTTTGCGGTAAGACGACGATTGCAAACGAATAAATATGCCGCAGCGCCAAGGCCCGCAGCTCCGAATATTAAATAGAGTACTGACAAGACCGTTACCGCCTCTCTAGCTTCAGCTGAACCATCATTAAGCCCCTGCTCCCAGTTTGACTAGCGCTTCTTCCAGTGTCTTCGCCATATCCAATATGGTTGTAAAACCCGACATTTCAAATACATCATAGACTTGCTCGCCGAGACATGCGCAAACCATCTGTCCTTTAGAGGCTCTAAGCTTCTTAGCCGCCACCAGTATAACGCGCAGTCCCGCACTGCTTATGTATTGCAGATTCGTAAAATCAAAAATAAATTGCTGCTTGCCTTCTGCAAATAGCTTCAAGAAAGCTTGCTCCGCTATCGTCGCATTATTTCCATCCAATCTTCCCTCTAGTGGAATAATCGTAATGCCATTTAACTCCGTTGCTTGAATGTTCATATGTCTGCTTCCTCCCGCTTATCGCCATTGCTATTAAGTACGAATTGCTTGCGCATGCGGAAGCGATTCAAACCGCCCGCATATTCATAATGAATGTCATCCATTAACCTTTTCACAAAAAAAATACCCAAGCCGCCAATCGGACGATCCTCCAGCTCGAGCTCTAATAGTGCTCTAGGATCAGCCTCCTGCAGCGGATTAAAGGGAACGCCCCCGTCTTCTATTTTCACTTCAACACTGGTTGGAGAAGCTTGAATAATGACGTCAATATGATGCTCTCCCCCAGATGGGAAGCCGTAGTTTACAATGTTGATGACAAGCTCCTCGCATGCTAGAGACAAGTCGAGAACTGCGCGTTCAGACCAGCCCGCCTCGGCACCGATTTGTTCAAGCCCTTCATTCAGACGCTGAAGCTCATCCAGCCGATTGTACAGCTTAATTTCACGATCGATGGGAAATTGCCAATCGTTCGACATTTACTACCCCCCAAATTGAATCTGACCTATACGAGCAGAAACTAAGCAAGATATGAATCTAGTAGTTCTACGAATTTTGTTGGAATCCTGCTATTTTTGTCGAATAGTTTGAAGTGCATCTTCAGCAAAAGTTTTAACGTTCAACAAGCCCCTGCTCAAAGGCGTAAATCGTCAACTGTACGCGATTAGCGAGATGAAGCTTTTGCAAAATATTTTTCAGATGGTTTTTTACCGTATGCTCCGACAAGCACAGCTCGCCTGCAATTTCACGATTGGAAGCGCCTGTAGCCACCCGCTCAAGCACTTCTTTCTCCCGATCGGTCAGCGGAGTCGTAATAATAGACGCATTTTTATCCAGCATTTGAGGTTTATTCACAAGATGCTTCGTCTCCTGCGGCTTCATTTTCGAAAATTCCTGCAGCATGCGAAAAGCAAGCTCCTTCGACATCGGTGCTTCATCTAAAGATATCGCTCGCAAATATTCCATCCATGAGGACGGCGCAAGATTTTTGAGCAAATAACCTTGTGCTCCTCGCTTAATCGCTTCGAATAAATTAGTAATGTCATCGGAGACCGTTACCATGACAATTTTTAATGAGGGCATGAGCAGCTTCAGCCGCTGCGTCGCTTCGAGTCCGCCAATGCCAGGCATATTAATGTCCATAAGCACCAAATCGGGCTGTAATTCTTCGATCGCAGCGATTGCCTCCTCGCCGCTTGCCGCTTCCCCTATTACTTCAAATGAGTCATCGCTTAATACTATATCGCGTATGCCTTCCCGGCCGTGGGGATGGTCATCTACTAAAAAAACGCGTACCTTAGCCGTTTTATCCGTCATTTGGTATCACTCCTTCCGATGATTTCGACTTTTGTGCCCTGCGGTTTCGTCTGCTGTACCGTCATCGTCCAGCCCATCGCAGCTGCTCGCTCCTGCATCATTTTGACCCCATACTTGCCTTTGCCGTGAAGCTTCTCCTTCTCAGCCCCTATACCATCATCGAAAATGGAGCAGCGGAAAGTATTTGGCGACTTCTCTGAGCTTCCGACTCCTTCACCTTGAATAATAATTTGTTTTGCTTTCGCATGCTTCTGTACGTTCATAAGAGCCTCACGCATAATGGCCAGTAATTCGACCTTTTGCTTATAGGACAACAAGCCGTCCTGTACATGCCACTCCACTGTTGTTTGAATGCCGGAGGTCTGTTCCATTTCAACGGTTAAATGGTGGATGCTTTGCATCCATGACATATCGGCTGGTAAAGGCGCATCGTGTAAATTGGCAATAGATTGTCTGACGTCATCATATACATGCCTCACGGTTTTTCTAATCTGATCCGTCGTTTGCTGTGCATCAGAAGCGGACTCCGCCCGCTCCAGCTTGTCCAGCTTAACCGATAGCATAAACAACGATTGTGATATGCCATCATGAAGCTCGCGAGCGAGCTGCTCACGTTCCTCAAGAGCCGCCTTGACAATACGCTCGCGCTGCAGCGTCTCTTGCGTTTGCTCCAGCTTAGCGAATAACGCACGGAGCAGCGTCAGCGAAATAATAAAAACAAAAACAGGCGCGAGCAAATTGCCGAGATCCATCGAAATGAACGGGAGCAGCAGTGCGTGGCGCAAATACTCCCATAGCCCGATAGCGACCGTCGGAATCCATAAAATTAGCCATTTCAGCCATTTATACGACATCTGCTCAGCTCCCTTTCTCCCCATTAGTCATTCCGAAACGGAATCAACTGCTTCGTTACTGCGCCAGTCTGATCCGTAATGATCAGTTCTGCTTCCCATGCCCCGCGTGTAGGCAGCTCGAACTTATCGGATTCATAATCCGTTTCTAAAAACCCTGGGAAAGCTAAATAATTTTCCCCGCTGGCGCCGCGCACTGGAACGTTAATATCCGCTTTCTTCGGATTGTCCGGCGTACGAAGCAGAAATTGTACAGATGCCGGCGAACCAAGCGTCTTAGGCAGCCAAATTTTTAATTTTACGTCATTTGGACCAGGTCCATTTGGCGTTATGATTACCGTGTAATGGAGCGTTTCACCCATTTTATGATAGGATAACGGCTCTGTATCGGGAACCGGACTTACGTAAGTGAAGATGCTTGCAAGAATCAGCACCAAAGCCATCAAAAGTCCATCCAGCTTCAGCAGCTTGCCGTTAGGCAGCTTTTGCTGTTTGGCACGCTTATGCAGCAGAAATCCAACGCAAGCAACAATCAGTACCAATCCTGATTTGGCAAGCAGCATGAACCCCCAGCTTGTATAAAACAAATAGCGCCAGCTTGGAAGAAGAAGTGCCGTCATGCCAATTCCACTAATCGATAGGAGCACTATTGTCAGCCATGCGACCTTCGTAAATCGCTCGGCGAATCTCCCTGCCTCCTTGCGATCAGTCCGCCACAATAGCAATAGCAGCATTAATCCGCCAGCCCACAAAGCAGAGCAGACGATATGTATGAAGTCGAACACTATAGCAAACGTATTGCTTGGAAGTGCATTAACATGCCCATTAAAGCTTTCAACCGCAATAAGCAGCAGAGCCCAAATCATTTTGAGTGAATCATGCATTCGCAGAACCGTAAATCCAAGCAGCGAAAGTACGATCAGTGCAAGCCACGATTGTCCGGTGGACGTCTCCGTCAGCAAGCGGACCCATTCATTCGAATTACCGCCGTCATATCCCTTCATTAATTGACTCGCATGAACAAATACGAATAGCAACACGGCAAGCAGCAATCCTCTAAGCGAATAGATGCTCCATTTTTGCACGAGCTTGCTCAGAGTGGATTCCTCATCCTTTGGCAGCGTTATGGACCAAAGCATTAATCCAGCAGCGAACATAAAGGCAGCATAATAAATCGCTCTAACCGTGTAAAATAAAGCTTGCGAAACGGTTATTCCTGCTTCTGATTGTGTCCCGTCCGAATGATTATGGCCAACCTGCTTGTGAGGATCAAAATTTGTTTCTTCCATTCCGGAATACAGCTGTGCAAAAGCCTGCGGCGGCGATACCCACAAAGAAGCAGCAGCGGCGATCAGAAGAAACAATAGTACCATTGCCATATATTTCGCCCATCTGCCGGACGCCATTTGTTTTAGTTGGAGCAAATATTTTCCCATAGATGTCACATCCCTTTATGTCATACTGTTTCAGTGTACTCGACCGCTCTAAAAAGAACAATTGCAGTTCGGTCAAGCAAAAAAGTATAGCAACCTACTTTTATGCCCATTCTACTATTAAAACCATGAATTTAAGGACGTGAACCCTAATGATGGACAAGGACTATCATCTCGCTGAATTAAATAACCAAAGCGATGCGCTCGATGCCATTCGCAAGCTGGAGCAGCAATTGACTAAAACTTATGGCTCAGAAGTCGCATTAATTGCTTATGCCGCAGACGCAGATAATGAAAAAGATAAAGCCTAAACAGCATATTAAGGCGTAATCAACGGCATGGCTCCTGTGCAATTCACAGAGGCTATGTCTTTTTTTATAAAATGCCCCTTATTTTACGAGCGAAAAATAGCGGCCAGTATTCATCCGCGATTGCCGGGCAGCCTCTATCGGATTCCCAAACGTACACCCAGCCTGAAACAAGCTTATCCTTTGCGTCAGCAACCCATACCCTTTCATAATCATTTTGCTCCTCGTGACCATAAAATTGCTCGAGCTCATCCATGGATGCAAGTCCTTCTCTATCGACGACTATCCATTGACCGCTTATAATACTATTGCACTCTTTAGCAATAGCATCTCGAACGGCCGCTGGATAATCTCCGCAATCCACCAGTCTCCCTGCGATCTTTCCAGGTCGAATCGATTGCACATAGGATGAAACAAAATGATGATTGCTTTGACCAGGCAGTAACGAACCGTAAATAAAAACAGGTATTTGCCGCATCTCTTCTCGAGCACCTTCCATCATGAAATACTAGATTGAAAATCCGTCTTCCTTCGAGGTGATTATTCCAAGTGATGATGAATCAGCCCTACGGTGTATATGGTTATCGATTTCAAGACCCGCCGCAGCTTCCCATCTATCAGTTATTTGCAACCGGCTATCAAGAGGTAACAGAGACTAACTACTACTGGGACGGGATGAAACGAATTGACGGCCCGCTTTACTTATTCCAATATACCGTCTCCGGCTTCGGTCAATTCAGACTCGGGGATGAAACACATGATCTCTATGCAGGCAATGCTTTCCTTGTAGAAATCCCTGGAGATCATCACTATTGCTTGCCGCAGTCGAGCGACCACTGGACTTTTTATTTTGTATTATTCCGCCAGCAGCATATGCAAGCGCTGTGGTCTGAGCTGCTGCATGCCGTCGGTGCCACACCAACATTTGAGCCTATAAGCGCTGTCGTTCGCAGCCTTCAACATTTATATGCAGAGGCTCGCAGCAATCGTATTCAGAACAGCTACCAAGCATCATCTCTTATTTATCGTCTTATGATGGAACTGCTGCAATCAAGTACGCTGCAGCAGCAGGAGAAAATGAATTGGCCACTACAAATTAAGCAGGCAACAGCTTATATGGAAGCTGAATTCCATCGTTTGCAAAGCTTAGATGATGTCGCAGCTGCGGCTGGATTGTCTAAATATTATTTTACGCGAATGTTCACGAAGACGACAGGCATGTCACCAATGGACTTTGTAACGAAGCTCCGAATCGAGAAGGCTGTTCAGCTGCTTAGGAGCAGCAGCCTCACGGTCGAAGAAATCGCTCATACGGTTGGTTACTCGAGCGGCAGCTACTTTAGTAAAGTATTTCGAAGCCGCGTCGGCTTCCCTCCTGCTGATTTCCGCTTAGCCAAGGAGCTTCCTTCAATCGATCGTTTACAGTTCGATTGAAGAGCAATATTTTACATATCAACGCAATAAATTACGCTAGTCATCGACTAACGTTTCGTTTTACGATTGTCGTATAGAGCAATATTACGATAAGAGAGGACGAAATCAAATGTATACAACTTCCAAACATCATCACTATGCAGCAACWCCGCCTATGGGCTGGAACAGCTGGGACTGCTATGGCGCAAGTGTGAGAGAAGACGAGGTTCGCGGAAATGCGGCATATATGGCCGAACATCTGCGAGATTATGGCTGGGAATATGTCATTGTTGATATTCAGTGGTATGAGCCAGGGGCAAATTCGTCCCAATATCGTCCTTTCGTTCCGCTTGAGATGGATGA
Organism: Paenibacillus sp. 01T424; assembly: GCF_056398745.1. NCBI lineage: Bacteria > Bacillati > Bacillota > Bacilli > Caryophanales > Paenibacillaceae > Paenibacillus > Paenibacillus sp. 01T424. Next base: position 83,587 of record NZ_JBFTPZ010000003.1, read on the forward strand.
GTATTCCCGCTTGCAGCCCGCAGCTAACCGATTTCCATCCGCTGCGAACGGTCAAGGCTTCAAACCTCTAGCTGATTATGTTCATTCACTCGGGCTAAAATTCGGTATCCATATGATGAGGGGCATTCCTCGTCAAGCCGTTCATGCAGACACCAGCCTGCTTGGAACAAACATAACCGCTCGCCAGATTGCACATCCGAATTCGATCTGCCCGTGGAACACAGACATGTATGGCGTTGATGCTTCCAAAGAGGGCGCACAGCAATATTATAATTCGTTATTTGATTTATACGCTTCATGGGGTGTCGATTTCGTTAAAGTGGATGATATTGCCGCTTCCAGAATTTACGGCATTCATTTGGATGAAATCAAGCTTATTCATCACGCAATAGAACAATGCGGCAGACCGATGGTGCTTAGCCTATCGCCTGGTCCTGCTCCTCTCGAACATGCGGGTCCGCTTGCAGAGCATGCGAATATGTGGCGAATGACAGATGATTACTGGGATTTGTGGCACCTGCTTTATGAGATGTTTGAGCGCTGCGAGAAGTGGGCGCCGCATGCTCGGGATGGAGCGTGGCCGGATTGCGATATGCTGCCGCTGGGGCATTTGGGCATTCGTTCTGTAGATGGCGGAGGCAGCGATCGCTGGACAAGATTTACACGGGACGAGCAGGTAACGATGATGTCGCTATGGGCTATTTTCCGATCGCCGCTTATGTTTGGCGGTGAAATGCGGGACAACGACGAATGGACGCTGTCATTGCTCACAAATGAGGAAGTATTATCCCTTCATCGGAATGGACGCGGTGCACGCCAGCTTTATCGAGAACAGGACCGTATTGCATGGACAGCACAGGGCGATGATGCATTGTACGTTGCTTTGTTTAATGCGAGTGATCAAGAGGATACGGTTGCCGTGACGCTTGCGCAGCTTGGTTTAGCCGATGCTCCGCTCGTACGCAATCTTTGGACACAAGAGAATCTCGGGAGCTTGAACGAGCTGTCATTCTCTCTGCCTCCACACGGATCGTTATTGCTCAAATTAACATAGCATATTTAATGATCACGCTCGGCCGCCAATTGTTTATTCTAACAGGAATTTCTGCTGTTAAACTCGCTCAAATGCTGCTTCTACCATGCTTGAAACGGAAAAACTCCCGTTAATTTCTGCAAAAGACCACTAATGAGTCATTTGCATCGAAATAAGCTGGAGTTTTTCCTGTTATTTGTGTTGCAAGGCGTTTATTCGCTAATATAACGGGAAGTTTTCCTGTTACCCAGCTTAATAAGAGTGGATTCGAAGCTGAATCCCTATGATTTTGTAACCATTGGCACATCAAGCTATCCCTAGTTTTGGCTTATAACGTTCCAATATGTTACAGTTAGAGTTCAGTTGCTAGCGTATCTGCCTCATATCCTTTGGCAATTATACGCTGCAGCTTGAAAAAATCTCATTCCTGAATACATAGGAGGTCGTTTAGTTATGGCAAGCCAAACAGGAGCCATCGTACAGCAATCCTTAAACGCACTAATGGGAGACCCTGCTTTTTTACCAAATTTACAAGCTCAAGCACGTGAGCAAGCATTCTTATCACTTGCTGCTATTCTTTCCACGCCAAATAAAGTTCATAAAGCTTTTTTGCGCATTACGGTAGATAACGGCAATGTCGTTCGAATTCCGGCCTATCGCATACAGCATAACGATACACTCGGGCCTTATAAAGGCGGAATTCGGTTTCACGAATCCGTAAGCGAAGATGAAGTAACAAATCTAGCTGCGCTAATGACGCTCAAAAACGCGCTTCACGAGGTGCCTTTCGGCGGAGGTAAAGGTGGAGTCGTTATTAATCCACGCTCCTATTCCGCTAGAGAGCTTTATCTCATTTGCAAAAAATACGTGCAATATTTCAGTGACGTGCTTGGGCCTGACAAAGATATTCCGGCACCTGATATGGGAACCGGCGAGCGTGAAATGGACTGGATGATGGCCGAGTACAAAAGCATTCATCCTGGTCATCCTTACCTCGGCAGCTTCACCGGCAAAAGCGTCATTAACGGCGGGTCTTTAGGCCGCAGAGAAGCTACCGGAAAAGGCGTTTATTTCACTTTCCGTTACATGCTTTATGATTTTCTTAAAGAGCAAAGCAGCTGGCTAGCTGGCAGCACAAACCCGTTTGTGCAAACCGCGTTAGCGCATGCGGACAAGCCGCTGTCGATCGCCGTTCAAGGCTTCGGCAACGTTGGTTCAGTCGCTGCAATGGAAGCATATAAATGCTCTTATTTAAACAATAAAGTAATAGCTGTAAGTGATCGCAACGTCACGTTATACAATCCAGATGGTCTCTCTGTCCCTTCATTGCTTGAATACGCATCGCTTCACCAAGGTGATTTGCCTTCGGACGAAGCCGCGCTGTCTGAGCTTGATATGAAAGCCCAAATTCTTGGCCGCGAAGAAGTCCTTTATTTAGATGTAGATGTGCTTATTCTTGCTGCACTTGAGGAGCAAGTTCGCAAGGACAACGTCGATCAAGTAAAAGCCCGCATCATTGTGGAAGGTGCGAATGCCCCTGTCACTGGCGAGGCTGATGAGGTGCTGACTGCAAAGGGCACCATCATTATTCCCGACATTCTTGCAAACGCCGGCGGTGTTATCGTCTCCTATTTCGAATGGCTGCAAGGGAGAGAAACACAATTTTTCACCGAGGAACAGGTGTATAAGATGTTGTATGAGAAAATGCAAACAACGTTAAACGGCATTCTGCCCGCTTTCTTCGGCGACCCTTTCCCGCTGCGTCAAAATTGTTATAATCATGCGGTTATGAAGCTGTCAACCGTGCTGTATCGTCAAGGCAAGCTTTATTAACATGCCTTCCTGACTAGGTATCTGCATGCTCCTTTAAGAGCTTCTTAGTCATAAATGTGACTTTACAGATTCAAATAAAGGGCAATCCCTCAACCAGCTTTGGCTGCCGAGGAATTGCCCTTTTTATAATGAAGAAAACTACTGCTGAACATAACGATTAATGACTTCAACAAGCAAATCATTGAGCAGCTTAACCTCATATTCGCCTACTGCTGGCTCTAGGTGATCACTGCCAATACCGCTGTCATCGGTTAAAAACAAATACGTGCCGCCCGTCGCTGTTGCCATGAAACGCATCAAATATTCCGTCTCTGCACTCACTCCGCTAGAAGCTACAGGTATAATTCTAACCCCTTGCTCTGCCGCATCCTCTGTAAGCTGCTTTATCTCGTCGATAACCTGTGGTTCATCATGAGGCGGTGCGTCTAGAACGAGAAACAGCAGACGCGCTCTAGCATCCTTGCTCCACTCATGCTCATGAAGCGCATCGCGCAGCGCCTGATCAACAGCCTCGGGATAATCTCCGCCCCCATCCGCCTTTTGTTTGTTAAATTGATCTATCACTTTATTTATGTCCGTAGTGAATGGATACGGCTTGACGATATAATCATCATGCTTATCTTTGTAAAAGTTTGCGCTAATACGAATACCAAGCTGATTTGCATGCTCATCGGACACTCGCTTCACAACATCCTTAAGCTCCGCTTCCAAATAATTTAGCTCATCTTCCATGGAGCCTGTCGTATCCACAACAAACATGATGTCTACCTGATCTGACAGCGCTGTACTTTTACTTAAATCAACTTTAATGCTGCCTTGCTGTGGGATGTCGATCTCCTGCGTCGTCTTGCTTTCTTGACCCGATTGCACTTTAACAGTATAACGGCCTAAGTTCGCCGTATCACTTTCAAATAAACCTGCATACACATAGGCTCTGCCCTCCGTGTTTGTACGCGCCTTCCATATCGTCTTCTTGCCTGCGTATAGTTCTACCTGTGCATCTGACAATGCTTTGCCTCCAGCTGTGACGATAACCTCAAGGCGGTTAAAATTCCAAAACTGCCATACCCGCTTGCTGCTATCCCCTTCTTGCGAGTTGAGTAAATTGCCAAAGCGATCCCAAGCAGCTATATCATCCCATTCGCCAGCAGTTAGTTGCCCGRCCTGCTCTATTTTGTCTGGATTTGAATACCCGCGTTTGCCCCCCTCTTTTTGTCTTAGAGGCTCCACACTAATGGATTTTCGATCCTCACCACTTGTAGTAGCTTCTCCTTTGCTCGGAGCTACACTCTCCGAACTGCTTTTGTATTCCATGTCTCGGTTACCACTGTTCGAGGCATCATTCTTAGAGGAAGAGCACGCGCTTAATACAAGAAACAGGGAGAGCAAAACAACGGTAATCCAGCCCAATCTTTTTCTTTGTCTAACATCCTTGTTGAGAGAATGACCCGCTTTCATTCCTTCAGCCCCTTTTTATTTATATTTACGTTTCCTAATCTGACGATTATTGGAAGTGTAATGTTGCATTAATAAGCCAGTAACATTACAATCGTTAACAGACATGCTGCGAGTCCCATGATCGGCTGCATGAAGCAATTATTCAGGAGGACTTCACCTTGGAAACATTCGAATTAATCGCATTTGAAATGACATATCAGCAAAAGACGATTCAGCTTTCTTTTACTTCCGCTGAGCTCGTTCGAGTTACGGAGTATGGGGATCGATTATGGTACGTGGATATAAATGGCGTTGGCGATCGTGAGCTATTAGCATGGTTTGGCAGAAATGAGGATATCGGAATTGAGCTTACTGCTGTCGCCAGCAGTGGGCAAACCTTCCGAGGCAAAGGCTATTTTCATCCGAATGAGCCTCATCAAGCTGCTGCTGTTCGGGGCGATGGCGAGCTGCTTGAAACATAATGCACACAAAAAAAGAAGCTAAGATAAGTCATGTTAATGACTTGCCTTAGCTTCTTTTGATTTATTATTATTTGCCGTGAGCAATTTCAGGCGTTGTAAGGCGATCATAAAACTCTACGCCTTTATCTTTGTCTGCAGAATCACGAAGCGCCATAGCGGAACGTGGATGCTCATCCAAAATACCTGTAATCATGTAAGGAATGATGTAACCCCATTCTTCCTTCTCGCGAAGCGGAACCATATACTTCTCGATCATATCAAGGACAGGACGGATGTTATATTTCGTGTTTTGAAGCTCAGATACCAATAGCTCCGTGTTGCAGTTGCCCGCTGCGCGGCCCATGCCATAAACAGATGCATCAAGCAGCTCAACGCCATGTTCTGCTGCTAGCAGCGTGTTAGCAAATGCAAGCTGCAAATTGTTGTGTGCGTGAACGCCTAGACGTTTGTTAGGCAAATGCTGACGGAACTTGTCAACGAGGTAGCTCATATCGCTTGGCTTCAAGCTGCCGTAGGAGTCAACGACGTAAACAACGTCAACAACGCTCTCATTGATAAGCTGGAAAGCTTCAATAAGCTGGTTCTCCATTACGTTAGAGAGAGCCATAATGTTAATTGTCGTTTCATATCCGCGATCATGGAATACTTTAACCAGCTCAAGCGCTTTATCTACATCTTGGATGTAGCAAGCAACGCGAATCAGATCAAGCAAGCTCTCGCTGCGCGGCAAAATGTCGTTCTCGTCAACTCGACCGATATCAACAAGTGCGGAAAGCTTCGTATTTCCTTTGTTAGGGATGACTTTTTTCAAGAAATCATCATTTAGAAAACGCCAAGGTCCTGCACTTTCAGCACCCTTAAGCAGTTTTGGAGAGTTTTTGTAGCCGATTTCCATATAATCGACGCCGGCTTCGTTCAAGCTTTGGTACAAATGCTGAACGAACTCGACACTAAAATCCCAATTATTTACGAGTCCGCCATCACGGATCGTGCAGTCAACAATTTTACAGTGGCTTGTTTTTGATTGCATGCTTTGTTACTCCTTTGATGTGAACATGAGTTCATTTTATCTCATCATACTTGAAAAGAAAGAGGAACGCAAAATAATTTTGTCGTTTTATGGTTAATTTAGAAGCAGTTTTGTCTACTCTGCAAACACCTTCTAGGTCAGCGATAGGACATCTACTTTGACTATTATGACCAATGTTCAGACAAAAAAGCCGTCTCAACGAATTAACGTAGAAACCGGCTTCTTTGGCTGCTTTCACAAATAAATTATTTAACAAGCGTATGAGGCTCTTGTCCATAATGACCCGATCGCTTCATTTTTGTTTGGATATATTTTTCATTATAAGTAGAGGAATTGCCCCATAATGGGACTCTTCCCGCCACGTTCATACCCGATTTGCGCAGTGCATCCACTTTCCGCGGATTGTTGGTAATGATCGATACCGGGTGCTTACGCAGCAGCTTCAGTACAGCAATTGCATCACTATAATCGCGTGAATCATCTGCGAAACCAAGCTCTGTATTCGCATCAACCGTATCGAGCCCATCCTCTTGAAGCAAGTAGGCAATCGCTTTACTGAACAAACCGATTCCACGGCCCTCATGATTGGCTAAATAAAAGAGCGCCCCCGTGCCGTGCTCTATTATGATCCGCATCGATTGCTTTAACTGAAAGCCGCAATCACATCTTGCGCTTCCGAAGATATCGCCTGTATGACAGATGCTGTGCATCCGAATTAGCGCGTCTTCATTATTTTCAAAATCGCCATATACGAGAACGCTTGATTGCTGCAGATCCGCATAAGAGAAACGATTTAAATCATCAACGAGCTGCTCGGGAGACAGCTCCTCGCCTGCTTCTTTGCGGAGCCAGCTATACCAATGAAAAATCTTAGTTTCTCCGTCAAGGTCGACGGGAAGCTTCACAGGACCGATCACATAAATGTCATCATTGCCGCTTTGCGTTCGTTTTAGTTTGTTTTTAATAAGTGCTGCTATATTAGGTTTAATCATGCTAGTTCACCTTCTCTAAAAGTATACGCAATTAAAATTGCATGCATAAGTAGCTTAGCGTACCAAATTCATAGCTTCGATAAATGACCTTTGGAGCTGACTCTGGGCTGCCGCTTCCTAAAGCTATATATAATGGAACAAAATGTTCTGCACGGGGTACTGCCATTTTAGCATGTGGAGCAAGCTGTTCATACTGAAATAGCGAATTTGTATCGTGCTTATTCATTTTTTCTATTAGCCAATCATCAAACTGTACAGCCCAGCTCTCCGGCTCCTTCTGTCCCCAGTTTACAGCACGAAGATTATGAACGGTCACGCCGCTGCCTATGAGCAAAATATTTTGTGAGCTTAAGCTTCGCAGCGCCTCGCCAATTCGGAACTGCTCCTCCGGAGCACGATATGGATTTACAGAAATCTGCACGACAGGAATATCTGCCTTCGGGAACATATGCTTCAGCATCGTCCATGAGCCATGATCCAGTCCTCTTTCATTATCATATGCTACCTGAATATTATTTTCGCTCAGCAAATGGCCAACATGCTCAGCGACTCTTACTGAGCCTTTAGCAGCATATTTGATCTGATAAAGCTCATCAGGAAAACCATAAAAGTCATAAATCGTTTCATATTCATCATCCTTGGATGAAATCGTAACGATGTCCGTCTCCCAATGCGCCGTGAAAATAACGATCGCATCCGGCTTTAGACTCGCGCCTGTTTGTTTCAGAAATTCGCTATATTCATTTTGCTCGACAGCGAGCATCGGTGATCCATGCGCTAGAAATAAAGGATTCATTGCGGTACCTCCTTAAATTCACTTACTATTTGTAACTAATTATAATTTTATAACTAAAGATAGTCAAGTAATTAACAATATCCAAGTGTGCTTGTATAAATAAGATATTGGAGTTATACTTATTAGAAGTAAAAAGAGGTGATGCGCATGGATCAATCTAACCTTTGTCCCCGTTTTCAGAAGGGAATGGAGCTTATAAGCAAGCGTTGGACCGGCCTTATCATATTCCAGCTTTTGTCCGGCCCGCAGCGCTTCTGCGCCGTTCAGTCCGCCCTTCCGATCAGCGGCAGATTGCTGTCAGAACGTTTCAAAGAGCTTGAGAATGAAGGTATTGTCGATAGACATGTTTACCCTGAAATACCTGTACGCATAGAATATTCATTAACGGAAAAAGGCCTTGCTCTTGAGCCGATTATCCGTGAAATACAAGTGTGGTCTCAAGACTGGATTGAACCGATAACCAAAGTCTAATCCATCCTACACAGCATAAAAGGGATTATCTGCTCAGCGGTGTTTAAGCGCTGACTAGATAATCCCTTTTTTTAACATTTATCCGTAATCCGGTTTGCCACAATGAGCATATCCATATGGCGTCCGGCTTGCAGCAATTCACGGACGATATTGCCGCGAAAGCTTGCATACCACGCCTTTCTGCTAGGCTGCCCAACGATAAGCTGCGTTGCTTTGATGCGATTGGCTGCCGTTAGAAGTGTACCCGCAATATGCTCCCTGCTCTCCGCTTTGGACATTTCAAATACTCCACCAAGCCTCTCGGTCAGCTTCATCAACAGATCACGCTTATTGATCGCCTCGTCTGTCCAAGGTGCGCCATCCTGCACATGATGCACATGCCACTGCGCCTTCAGGCGATACGCGATGCGGAAGCCCCGCCGAATAAGACGCTCTGCGTCCGCGAGAATATCGATGCCGACAAAGATGACCTCTCTTCGGCGCAGCGTTCCACGCAGCGTCTGATTGCGATCCCATGCTTCAAGCCGTTCATCCACATCATCAGCAAGCTCGCGAAGGGCAAGCTCTCGCAGCGCAATTAAATTGCCCGTCGTGAAAAAAGCACCAAGCGCTTGTTCCACTTTGGCTTTGGCATATATTTTCCCATCTCTCATACGCTGCTGCAGCATTTGCGGTGTCACGTCGATCAGCTCTACTTGATCTGCCAGCCTTATGATCGCATCGGGTACCGTTTCTCTAACACGAACGCCAGTAACCTGCTCAATGGCGTCATTCAAGCTTTCAATATGCTGCACATTCATCGTCGAAACAACCGATATTCCCTTCTGCAGCAAATAAATGACATCCTCATAACGCTTCTTCCTCAAGCTGCCCGGCACATTCGTATGAGCTAACTCATCCACCAGCACAACATCGGGATTTCTGCTAACTATCGCTTCAACATCCATTTCTTCGAGCTGAGTACCTCGATATTGAATCGTTTGCCTAGCGATAATCGGCAGATCTCCAATCTGCTTCAATGTATCCTCGCGCCCATGTGTTTCCACGATGCCAATAACGACATCTATACCTTTCTGATACATCATGTTCGCTTCAGCAAGCATCCGATACGTTTTCCCGACGCCAGGAGCCGCCCCGATATACAGATTGAAGCTGCCTCTTCTCATGGACTCCATTTGCTGCTCGCGCTCATCTGGGCTGAACCTTCGAAACAATGCTTTCCGCGAATCACTTCTTTGCTTAACAGGCAAAATCCGCTCGCCTTCTTGCTCTGAGCGGTCTGCCATAAGAAATAAATCGATCTGCTTGAGCTTGCGCAGCACGCTGTCAACAATTGAGCCCTGTTTCAGCTGCTGCCATCTGCTCTGCTTGGAATGGCCCATAACGATACGAGTAACCTGATGCTCCTCCGCGTACCTTACTAGAGCGGACGGCAAACGACGGCGGCTTTGCAACGGCAGCTCCTCAAATGTGCCCCCTACTTTAACGGTAAGCTTCTTTATTGAAGCTTTAAAAGCCTGCTCTTCCTTGGACAGTTTTTTTTGCGGCTCTTTAAAGGAAACGACTACGACATCTCCATTAAGCCTGCGGGCAATTTGCTGCCCTCTTCTTACATATAAAGAGCCGTTCCAATGATATTGTGCAGTTACCAGAATACGCTCGGAAGCACCCGACGGACCCGTGAGCCCCATCTCCTCCCGATGCTTCTCCAGCGACTCATTGACTCCCTCTGCGACGAGCCGCAGCGACAGCTCTCGCAGCACTGCAAGATTTCCCCGCAGGGAAATTGCAGGATCTGGCTTTACGCCAAGCGTTCCATCCTCAAACCGCTTAAGCATCGTTTCAGGCGATACATCAATTAGCCTAACCTCATCAGCAAGCTCAAGCGTATGAGCAGGAACGGTGCAGCTCGGACGAATTCCCGTCCATTTGAGAACAGCCTGATTTACACCCTCGAGCTCATACACATTGATTGTCGTAATAACGCTTATGCCCTTGCCAAGCAAAAAAATAATATCTTCTAGCCGCGTTTGAAACTTTGCATCTTCTCGATTGCGATGGGCTAGCCCATCTATGAGCAGCACCTCAGCGTCCCTCTCTACCAAAGCATCCAGATCTAGATCCTTTTGCTCTGCACCATCCTTCTGCCAATGGATGCTTGGCACACGCTCGAAAGGTTCAATCAATTCAAGCGTCTCCGGACTCTGCGGCCTAGGAACCGCGCAAAGGACAACATCAATGCCATCTCGCTTCAACTCTGTTCCTTCTCGCAGCATATGATACGTTTTGCCTGAACCGCTCACCGCTCCAATGAGTATTTTCAGACGTCCTTGATGCAGCTTTGCGATGGAGAGTAGCAGCTCCTCTGGCGTTTTCTTTTTCAGCGGAGCCATATGGCTATTCCCCCAACATTTTTGACAATGCGATATTCAGCTTCAACACATTAACCCGTTCGTCACCGAAAACGCCTAAATCGCGGCCTTCCGTATTTGCTTTAACCAATTGCTCAAGCTCTGCTGGCGATACGCCGGTCAGCTTGCTGATTCTTGCGATCTGTACATCAGCCGACTGCGGCGTAATATGCGGATCAAGACCAGAGCCTGAGTTCGTAATTAAAGCGATCGGCAGCTGGGAAACCGGTACATCTGGATTTTGTGCCTTCCAAGCCTCAATGGAAGCTTTGGTCCTTTCGATTAGAGTTGGATTGGATGGTCCAAAATTGTTCGATCCAGAACCGGCAGCATTATAGTCAATGCTTGATACACGTCCTTGAAACCATTTCGGATCAACAAAGCTTTGGCCGATCAGCTCTGAACCAACGACTTGGCCAGAGCTATCCTTTATAAGGCTTCCATTCGCTTGCTTAGGGAACAGCAGCTGAGCTGCTCCCGTGCTTGCAAGCGGGTAAATAATGCCGCAAATAATCATAAATATGATGCTGATTCGCAAAGGTATCATTAACGATGACAACTGGAATCGTGAAGCGTTTTTCGCTTGTTCATTCATATAGGTAAGCCTTCTTTCGTGTATGGTTATATTAAATCCATAAATGCACTGCAAAGTCGATGAGTTTAATGCCAACGAACGGAACAATGACACCGCCCAGACCATAAATGAATACGTTGCGGCTAAGCAATTTGGCTCCGCTCATCGGTTTGTACGCTACGCCTTTAATGGCAAGCGGGATAAGCAGCGGAATAATAATCGCGTTAAAAATAAGCGCCGACAGTATAGCAGACAATGGAGAGCCTAAATTCATAATATTTAGAACGCCCATCTCGGGAATGGCAAGCATGAACATCGCTGGAATGATTGCAAAATATTTGGCGATATCATTAGCGATACTAAAAGTCGTCAGTGCCCCTCTTGTCATAAGCAGCTGCTTGCCGATAGCAATGACTTCAATAATTTTGGAAGGGTCCGAATCCAAATCAACCATATTGGCAGCTTCTTTAGCAGCAATCGTCCCGCTGTTCATAGCAAGACCCACATCCGCTTGGGCAAGTGCAGGAGCATCGTTTGTACCGTCACCAGTCATCGCAACCATTTTTCCTTCGGCTTGTTCACGGCGTATAACAGCTATTTTATCTTCCGGCCTGCTCTCCGCAATAAAATCGTCGACTCCCGCTTCATGTGCGATGGTTGCTGCAGTAAGCGGATTGTCTCCCGTACACATAATCGTTTTGATGCCCATTTCACGCAGCTGATCGAATCTTTCCTTCATTCCTGGCTTAACGGTATCCTTCAAATAGATAACACCAAAGATTTGGTTATCAACAGCTACTGCGAGCGGTGTACCGCCTAATGTAGCAATCGTATTCGAAATATTTTCTAAATCGGTTGGTATGGTCCCCCCCTGTGAAGCTACCCACTTCCGAACCGCATCGACAGAGCCCTTCCGAACTCGGCGGCCGTTTGCCAGATCAATACCGCTCATTCGCGTCTCTGCTTTGAATTCAATAAATTCGCCGCCTTCCGCAAGTGAAGCATCATAGCTTAAGCCCTGCTTCTTCATCCATTCAAGCACAGAACGGCCTTCAGGCGTTTCATCCTTAATCGAGCTAATAGCCGCCCAACCCGATAAAGTTTGAAGATTGCTGCCTCCGACAGGCACAAGCTCGCTTGCCATCCGGTTGCCGAATGTGATCGTTCCTGTTTTATCCAAAATCATCGTATTAATGTCGCCTGCTGCTTCAACAGCCTTACCTGACATAGCCAGTACATTAAACTGAGTTACTCTATCCATCCCAGCAATGCCGATTGCTGATAATAGTCCGCCGATGGTCGTCGGAATCAAACATACAAGCAGCGCAATTAATACTGGAATTTCTAAGTGGATATCCAAATAGTTAGCGATTGGTGCCAACGTAACAACTACAATTAAGAAAATAATCGTTAAGCTAGTCAAAAGTGTATTGAGCGCAATTTCATTAGGCGTCTTCTGACGTTTCGCTCCTTCAACAAGGGCAATCATCCGATCGATGAATGACTCCCCGGGGTCACTCGTCATGCGCACTTTAATTTTGTCACTCACAACCCTTGTACCGCCTGTAACCGAGCTGAAATCTCCTCCAGCTTCTTTAATAACTGGCGCCGATTCACCTGTAATCGCTGATTCATCTACGGAAGCCAGCCCTTCAATGACCTCGCCATCACCAGGAATCATCTCACCTTGGGAGACGATGAAAATATCGCCTTTGCGGAGCTCCGTTGATGATACGACTACAATAGAGCTGCCGACGAGCTTATTGGCGCTCATTTCCTGCTTAGATTTTTTGAGCGAATTGGCCTGTGCCTTGCCTCTGCCCTCTGCAATGGCTTCAGCAAAGTTTGCGAACAGCAGCGTGAAAAGCAGGATGAAAAACACGGTAATATTAAAGCCTATGCGTTCTTGAGAATTAAAGTAATTTGGAAAAATAGTCATCAGCAGAACGATAACCGTCCCTACCTCGACAACAAACATAACGGGATTTTTCATCATCGTAACTGGATTTAATTTCACAAAGCTATCGACAACGGCATGTTTAACCGCGTCTCCCGACAGCAAATTATTCTTCTTATTTTTATTCATTATCGTTCACCTCATCCGTTAGCGGAGTGTCAAATATTCTGCAACCGGCCCAAGCACGATGACCGGCAAGAAGGTTAATGCACCAATTAAAAGAACAGTACCAATTAGTAATATAGTGAAAAGTCCATTATCTGTACGGAACGTCCCGATTGTTTCTGGAACAGGCTGCTTGCGAACAAGAGATCCTGCAACCGCAAGCATCGCAATCACCGAAATATAGCGGCCGGTCAGCATGACAAGTCCAGTGCTAATATTCCAGAAAGGCGTATTATCGCCTAATCCCTCAAAGCCGGAGCCATTATTCGCAGCCGATGACGTATATTCGTAAAGCACCTGGCTAATGCCGTGAAACCCTGGATTCGTTATCGCCCCGTGACCCAAATCCGTCATAAAAGCGATGGCTGTGGGCACTAATATAATGAAGGGATGAACTAGAATCGCTATCGCTATCAGTTTCATTTCTCGCGGCTCTACTTTTCGTCCCAGAAACTCTGGCGTTCGGCCGACCATCAGCCCGCATATAAACACAGCTAGTATGGCGTACATGAGCATATTGATAAGCCCTACTCCCTTGCCTCCAAAGACGACATTAAGCATCATTTCAGCAAGCGGAACCAAGCCGCCAAGCGGTGTAAGCGTGTCATGCATATTGTTGACGGTACCCGTTGTCGCAGCAGCTGTTACCGTTGTGAACAGTGCCGATTGCGCGATACCGAACCTTACTTCCTTGCCTTCCATGCTTCCTTGAGTCGCGTCGATTCCTAGTGCGCTCATTGCAGGATTGCCTGTTTTCTCCGATGTGTAAGCAAGGCTTAGAAACACAAGAAACAGACACATCATGGCGGAGAATACAACCCAGCCCTGCTTTTTGTTTTTAGCAAAAAGCCCAAATGCATAAGGCAGTGAAGCCGGCAGCGCCCACATCGACAAGATTTGAATCACATTCGTTAATGGATTTGGGTTTTCAAATGGATGAGCCGAGTTCACTCCAAAAAAACCGCCGCCGTTTGTGCCCAAATGTTTGATGGATTCAAGCGAAGCTACAGGACCGATTGCAATTTGCTGCATGGCTCCCTCAAGCGTTTTAATTGTAAATGTTGGATCAAGTGTTTGCGGCACCTGAAGAGCGACAAGCACTAGCGTGATAATAAAGGAAATCGGAAGAAAAATTCTTGTGTGTGCTTTTACAAAATCCTCGAAAAAGTTGCCGATCGTCGTTCCTTTACTCGTAATCCCACGAACAAACGCGATGGCAACCGAGAAGCCCGTCGCCGCTGACGTGAACATCATCATCATGATGACCGCCATTTGGGAGAAATAAGATAAGGCACTTTCCCCGCTGTAATGCTGAAGATTCGTATTGGTAATAAAGCTGATGACTGTATTGAAAGTCAGTGTAGGCTCCATGGCTGCCATGCCATTTGGATTAAACGGCAGTGCATTTTGGAACCGCAATATCAAATAGCTGAAAGCAACTAAAATTAAATTGGTTGCAACAAAGCTGAGTGCGTATATCTTCCAACTCATGCCCTCTCTTTTTTTGAGACCAATAAGCTTAAATATAAATCGCTCCGTCCCTCCGAATACTTTGTCTAACCGATTGTGTTCATTTGAGAACACATGATAGACGTAAGTACCAAGCGGCTTAACTAACAATACAAGAACGGCAATGACGATAAGCAATTGTAAAATATCCATCTTGTAAATCCCCCTCTATTAAAACTTCTCCGGATGAATTAAAGCATAAATCAGATAAACGAAAACAAATACAGCCGCTATCGCTATGACAGTCATTAGCCTTCGCCCCCTGTTTTCTCAATAACACTGGAGCACCAAGTTAAAAATCCGTAAAATAAACCGAAGCTAGCTAACAACGCCCCGAACATATAAAAATCCTGCATGTAAACCCCTCCTGCATTATTTGTTGCTTAATAGAAAACCGACTTCACCGGTATGAGAGAATACGATATGATCCGCTCCAAGCCCCTTGTAAATAGCCCTTGGATTCCACTGCTGTGTGATGACGTAAATGGACTTTGAGGTCCAAGCTCTACAGCACTGTACAAAGCGGCAGCTAAGCGCCAAGCTGCTCTCGAATATAAATACCTCGCTAATGTTCATCGAAGGAACATTCCAGCTTTGACGATCATTCGTATTGATGTACAAAACATTGCTGATGCCCTGCTTGCGAAGCTGTTTTTCTTCCTGTTTACTATTTGTCAAAACGATAAATTTTAATTGATGAAACTGCAAAGTTCGTATAAATGATTGGCCAGCCTCGTTTAAACCAGCAACAATAATATGCTCTTCCTGCAACCGAATTCTCCTCCATATGGTAAAAAAGGCAACAAAAAAGAAGCCTTGGGATAAGAGGAACTTTTCCCGCGGCTTCTTTGCCCGCAGCAGAATAAGCCGCGGGAAGCACGATGGCTGTTGCCTCTCTCGAGTACACTTACGAGGTTAGCTGTCGGATTCGGGCCTTGAGAGTTGCCCTACGCTTGATCATTTTCAAGCGATTCACCCCATGAAGCGAAGTCGTGATTACACACGAATCGTTCGTTGGTTCCCCCGTTCCTGCTGCTGCAGGACTCAGCGTTTTCTTACATTTTGTAGCAAATTAAGCTTTTTTGGGCACAAAAAACCACAGAGGTCTATGACACTCTGCGGTCGAAGTTAATCGATCACAAGCTTCATCATTCCTCTCTCGGTCCACGCTTACGAGGTTAGCTGTCGGATTCGGGCGGTGAGAGTCGCCCTACTTTGACCGGTATCCATGGCACCTGTCAAAGATTCACCCCTGCTCTGCGTTTGTTCGACTCTCACATCGAACAGGCGCATCGCGTCATTATTGGTTCCCCCGCTTCCGCTTTCACGGAAACTCAGCGATCAGTAAATCGAAACTTATTTATAAATCCTGTATCGAATATTACTCCTCGCTATAAATACTGTAAAGGCAGTCTGCTACCTAATTTAGCCAGTTTCAGCCTTGCAGAGCGATTCGCAACGCTTACATTCATTTCGATCTCTCGATATCTCACTATTTCTCAGTTTTACTCTTGTTTTCAAAAATAGTGTTCAATCCCTTTCCAACGATTTTATGCGTGAATAATCAGATTTCTCTATAATCGAGAATGGAAGAGAATAAACGAGTATTTCGAAGAATAAATATCTTTTTACTGCCATAACGAATGGATTTCTTTTAATATGGCATATGGCTGCCTTTTCACGATATACCACAGTTTTACAATATTGCATTTCGGGTTTACCATAGACGGCAAGCCAATATGGCTGAGTATTATCGGTGAATTATTCAAATCGAGGAGAGATCTCATTGATGTCTACACCAGTTGAAGTACCTTTGCCAAGCTTGGAAAATCATCCTGCTGCCTTGTTTGAAATTAAACGAATTCAAATGTTTGTGCTGCCGGCTTGCTTGCTTGAATCGAATGGTTACCGTGTTTGCCTGAGGCTCTCCACTGCTAATGGTCATGGCTGGAGTGAGCTGTTTATTAAAAAATCCGAGAAGCCTTGCGACTGGATCAGATGGAGCAGTATGCTGCTAAGGTTCATCGGCACACTTCCTCTTGCGTCTCCTTTTGTTTTTCAAACAGATCCAATGATGAAGGACGAGCGTATATTTCATTTGTTTGCAGCCGCTGCTTTGCATATAGAATCCAATCATTACACTTTTCCAAACTGTGAATATGACCGTGAAGAGCATACTTTATTTAAACAAGCTATCTCTTATGTATCGTTATTTTAAGCACTTCTGATTTACAGATGCGTTAATGAAGGGTATAATTAAGAGTAAACTATTTACGCTGAATTTTTCGAATGAAAAAGCGGGGGAACCATCGCGATCGATCGAGATCGATTCGCAAGGGGTGAATCCAGGGATTTGTAACCCTGGTAGGGCTTTCTCTCTAGCCCGAATCCGACAGCTAACCTCGTAAGCGAATAAAGGAGAGATGTATATGTTGACAAATTGTGCACGAAATCTGCATCTTTTTACGGAACAGACCCCTTATTTATCTGTCACACGAATCGAGCTATTCGTCATTCCTGCTCTTGCCGTCGATTCTGCAGGCCATCGCGTATGTCTTCGTTTAACAAGCAATCAAGGCTTCGGCTGGAGTGAACTATTTGCCAGCGACACAGAAGAGCTCATTGACTTAGAACGATGGAGCGACCTGCTTCAGTCTTTTATCGGCAGCATTCCTCTACCACCTCTTAACCAGTATCACTATGACAAAACGGATCAGGATGGGCGCGTTCTCGACTTATTCGTCTCCGCCGTCAAGCATGTCCTAGCACAATCCGCCGATGCAGCCCCGTACAGCAACGACCATGAAGAGTCTGTTTTGCGTCAACGTTCCGTCTCCTACATCTCTTTGGATTAATTTCGTTCATAAGAAAAAAAAGGCAGTCCAGAACAGATAACCTAGTTCTGGACTGTCTTATTGTATTTAGGGATTAAACCTTCGCTAATGCAGCACGCTGCTCTCTGACTTGGTAAGTAGCCAGCATCATGTTGCGTAGTGAAGCAACCGTTTCTTCCATTCCGCGTGTTTTCAAGCCGCAGTCCGGATTAATCCAGAAGAGCGCAGGATCTAGCACTTTAATGGCGCGCTCGATCATGCTGACCATTTCTTCCACTGAAGGTACACGCGGGCTGTGAATATCGTAAACGCCTAAGCCGATGCCTTGGTCATAGGTGTTCTCCTCAAAGCTATGAATCAGCTCGCCATGGCTGCGCGAGGTTTCAATGGAGATGACATCCGCATCCAGCGCAAGAATGGAATCGATAATATCATGGAACTCACAATAACACATATGTGTATGAATTTGTGTTGTGTCACGCACAGCTGAAGTCGATAGACGGAACGCATGCACGCCCCATTTTAAATAGGCATCCCAATCACTGCGTTTAAGCGGCAAGCCTTCTCGCAAAGCTGGCTCATCAACCTGGATCATCTCTATACCTGCGCTCTCAAGCGCCTTTACTTCCTCTGAGAGTGCAAGCGCAATTTGGTATGCGACCTGCTCGCGTGTGATATCGTTGCGAACAAATGACCAGTTTAAAATCGTAATCGGCCCCGTCAGCATCCCTTTTACCGGACGGCTTGTCAGCGACTGCGCATACACGCTTTCGGTTACTGTCATTGGCTCAGTAAATACAACATCGCCATAAATGGCCGGCGGCTTTACGCAGCGGGAACCATACGATTGAACCCAGCCGGCTTTTGTAAATGCGAACCCATCCAGCTTCTCTCCGAAAAATTCGACCATGTCCGTACGCTCAAATTCACCATGAACGAGGACGTCTATGTTAAGCTCTTCTTGGATTTCAATCCAATTTTTAATTTTATCGTTGATAAAGGAAGCGTAGTCCTGCGAGCTGAGCTCGTTTTTTCTCCATTTTTGCCTTGCTTGGCGTACATCCAGCGTTTGCGGGAAGCTGCCGATTGTTGTTGTTGGAAGGAACGGCAAATTCCACTTTTGCTGCTGCAGCTTTTGTCTCTCCGCAAATGGCTTCTGCCTCGTTGAAGGATGCGCCGCTATCGCTGCTGCATCAGCAGCTTGGCGATTGCGGGCAGGAGAAATGGATAAATGATGAATCCGCTCGCCGTTAAGCTTAAGCTCAAGCTTGCGCAGTTCTGAGATGTCCGCCTCATTTACAGTCGCTGTTTCACTTAGCCACACAATTTCATCCAGCTTTTCTTCCGCGAATGCAAGCGCCTCACGCAGCTCTACTGGCAGATTGGTTTCGTTTTTTGCCGTTACCGGCACATGCAGCAGGCTGCATGACGATTGAATGATCGTGCGCTCAGCTGGAATGTATGCGGAAAGCTTTTGCAGCAATTCGAGCTTTTGCTTATAGTCTGAGCGCCAAATGTTGCGTCCGTCTACAAGTCCGATACCAGCGAGCTTATCCTTCGGATAACCAAATTGCTCCAGCGACTTCAAGTTTTGCTCCAAACCATGAACGAAATCCAAACCGATCGCTTGTACCGGGAGAGCAACTACAGCTTCATAATGCTCAACCGCCTCAAAATACGTTTGAAGCATTATGTTAAGCGCTGGCGCTGCTTGGTTCAGCCTTGCATAAATCGATTCAACCCATTGCATCTCTTCCTCAGAGATAGAGGTAACAAGGATGGGCTCATCGATTTGCACCCATTGTACGCCTTCTTGCTCAAGCTCCTTAAGCAGCTGAGCATAAAGCGGTATAAACTGCTCAATGAGCTGCGGAAGCTGCTTGGCATCGTAGCCCTTCGACAGCTTGAGGAAGGTGTATAGACCGATAATGACAGGTTTACCTTCAATGCCAAGCTTTTCTTTGGCTTCGCGGTACGCAATTAGCGGACGGTTTTCCGTCAGTACCGGCGCAGCACCCGCAAGTTCTGGCACGATATAGTGATAGTTGGTATTAAACCATTTGGTCATCTCGCAGGCTTGTGCTTCCTGTGTCCCTCTCGCCATTGCGTAGTAGGTCTGTACGGGAACAGGACCTCCATCATAGGAAAAACGATCTGGCACAAGGCCAAACATCGCTGCAGTATCCAGCATTTGATCATACAACGTAAAATCATTAACAGGAATTAGCGAAATTCCTTTATCTTTTTGCAGCTTCAAGTTGTTTAGACGAATGCTTTCAAGCGTTTGAAGGAATATCGTTTCGTCCAAATCACCTTTCCAAAAAGCTTCAAGCGCTTTTTTCCATTCCCGATTTTCGCCGATACGCGGATATCCAAGTACACTGTTTTGCAGTTTGCTCACGTTCATATTTCCTCCTAATAAATGTGATTATTATGAAATAAAAGCACAAAAAAGAGCGTCGTTACCTTAAAGAAGCAAAGGTAAAGACGCCCGGCGTTTTAATAAACAGCGGTTCTGTCTTAACACCTCCCTATCTCCCGTAGGTAAAATCAGTGTCGTTCAAATAGGCAGGTCTCCTGGCTCCAGAATCATCATCGTAAGCTTGCCTTCCCAACCGGTTAAGATCAGTGGCGTTAGCGCTTAGACTCCTCTGTTACAGTGGCGGGACCGCGTCGGTTTTGCACCGGACTTCCCTTTTAAGCTCAAGCTATACAGCAAGAGCACCTATTTCCACTTATTTCAGTTGTTGATCGCATTTTTTAGGATCACGAATAACTATACACGCAAAATAATAACCATACAATGGAAATCACTATAATATCAAAAAAAGACTCTCCTCTAAGCAGCCTGCGCTGTAAAAGGAAAGCCTTATTGGTTTTTTATATAATTACCTAACCAGCCAACCGCCATCAACAGCCAAAATATGGCCGTTCATATAATCAGAAGCTGAAGAGGCTAGGAACACCGCTGGTCCAATCAAATCCTGCGATGTACCCCAGCGTCCCGCTGGTATGCGCTGCAAAATTTGAGCACTGCGAACAGGATCCTCGCGAAGCGCTTCGGTGTTGTCTGTACTCATGTAGCCTGGGGCTATCGCATTTACCTGCAAGCCTTTAGCTGCCCATTCGCTAGCAAGCGCTTTGGTAAGACCGGCAACGGCATGTTTGCTGGACGTATAGCCCGGAACATTAATTCCGCCTTGGAAGGTTAACATCGACGCAATGTTAATAATTTTCCCTGAGCCCTGTTCAATCATATGTTTCCCAGCCAGCTGGGAAAGGAGAAATACAGAATTCAAGTTAACATCGAGTACATCCTGCCAGTCCTCGTAGCTATGCTCTGCAGCGGGCGTGCGGCGAATGATACCCGCGTTGTTGACCAAAATATCGATGCGTCCCAGTTCTTCAACTGTACGATCAACAATTCCAGCAAGCTTCGTTCGGTCAGCAATATCGGTCTGAATTGTAATCGCTTTGCGTCCAAGCTCTCTTATCGCTGCTGCCGTTTTGTCAGCAGGCGTTTGGTTCGTGACAAGCGCGATATCCGCACCCGCTCGTGCTAATCCAAGCGCAATCGCTTCCCCAAGCCCGCGCCCTGCACCTGTGACGACAGCTGTTTTACCCGTCAAATCAAACAAACTCATCGGCTCAGCTCCTACCTTTAGTACGCTTCCCATTTTCCGAAAGCGCTGCTTTCATCATTTTTATATTTTGTGACTCATACCTCGCCGCAACGTCCGCATCTATACCTTCGTCTGTGATGATATAGTCAATTTCATGCAAACCGGCAAACGTTATTAGTGCACCCTTATCGAATTTGTTATGATCGGCAAGGCAGTAGACGACCTTGGCATTTTCCATATACAGCTTCTTCAGCTTCGTCAATTCTTCTGTGAATATGGTAAGCCCATATTCCATATGAATGCCGGTTGTGGAAAGAAACAGCTTGTGTACATTCAGTCGTTTAATCCATTCCTGCGATTCTGCGCCGATAAGCAAATTGTTATGCCGGTAGCCCCCAGGAATAACAAGCCTTACTTGGTCCTTCGCAGTCAGCTCCCGAATGATAAGCAGATCGTTCGTAAGCACCGTAACCGGGATGTTGGGCAGACGTTTTGCCATTTCGAGCGTAGTACTGCCAGCATCAAGCGCAATAATATCATTAGGCTCGATGCAGGAAAGAGCAAGCTCCGCAATCGCCGCCTTCTCCCGCTGATGCTTGCTATTTGGGAATTGCAGCGGATAAAGGCTGTCTTCGCCTCTATGCTGGGGCACAGCTCCGCCATGAGTCCGTTTCAGCAATCCCTTCTCTTCCAGCTTCTCTAAATCTTCACGAACCGTTTTCTCCGTGACTTGAAACAGCTCGCTTAGCTCGGAAACTTTAACCGCGCCAAGCTGCTCCAATTTATCTATAATCTTACGATGCCGTTCGGCAGCAAGCATAGTGCACCCCCTGTAGCGAATGTTTCTATTTTAGCTCGCTTGCAGGTACGGCGTCCATATCTGTAAATGTGTAGTTCTCTCCAGCCATCGACCAGCAGAATGTATAATTGCTTGTGCCCACTCCTGAGTGGATCGACCATGGCGGTGAAAGAATCGCTTGGTCGTTGGCAACAACAAGATGTCTCGTCTGCGAAGGCTCGCCCATCATATGGAATACGCGAGCATCATCATTCATGTCGAAGTATAAGTATGCTTCCATGCGGCGGTCATGGACATGCG
This sequence comes from Paenibacillus sp. 01T424, assembly GCF_056398745.1. Taxonomy (NCBI): domain Bacteria; kingdom Bacillati; phylum Bacillota; class Bacilli; order Caryophanales; family Paenibacillaceae; genus Paenibacillus; species Paenibacillus sp. 01T424. The sequence continues at coordinate 105,833 of NZ_JBFTPZ010000003.1, forward strand.
AAGGCATCGTATTCCAGACGCTTCCCGTTTTCAAGCTCGTTACACCAAGCATAAGCTGGCAGCTTTGGATGCCGTCTGCGTGGATATATTTATAAAGAATACGTTCATTGGAAGTCTCCTGCGAACCAAGATGAGTCGGATTCGCTTCCTCCATCGTCATCTTGCGTGTTGCAATTTCAGCATGCGCAAGCGCGGAACAGAAATAAAGCTTCGCAGGGTTCGCTTTATCGACACTTGAAAGCAGCACCTGACGTTTGCCCTTGCCAACATAAAGCACGTCGAGCTTATTCAGCTCGTATACTTCCCCATCAACGGAAATCGAAGCAGGTCCGCCAATATTCAAGAAACCAACCTCGCGGCGCTCCAAGAAATATTCGGTTTTTAGCGTTGCAGCATCCTCCAGCTCAAGCGTCTCGTTCACAGGCAATGCTCCGCCTACAACCATTCTGTCATAATGCGTATATGTCATTTTTAATTGATCTTGCTCAAACAAGCTTTCGATCAAAAACTCGCTGCGCAGACGTTCCGTATCATATTGCTTCACATCAGTAGGATTCGTAGTATGGCGTACTTCCATTGGATAAAAGCCTCCTAAAAGTTATTTGCGTTAGACTCGCCTCGCAAGCTACGCTAATGTTTGTTATTGTTCGTTTTTATAATAACACACATTTACGAACATAAAAAGAACATTTTAAACATTTTGGATTAGCAGGAACATTTTATTTTCGAGAAGAGTGTACAACAAAAAAACGACCTCTGCGCGCATCATTTGCGAAGAGGCCTTCTGTTGTTTTAGAGAAAATCTACTGAAGCTTCCACTTTCGATAAACAAAAAGAGATACCGCCATAAACAAGCCGTATACTAAGACGGTAACAAATACGTTTCTTGGGTCCGTCATAAGCGTATCACCGATCGTGGCGAACAGCAGCATCGCTGGAATTTTGCCAATCGATGAGGCGATCGCATAAACGGTAAAGGAAACACGGCTTAGCGCAGAGTACATATTAACTGCAATGGATGGAATGAACGGAATGAGCCGAGCAAACATAATCGTCAGAAAAGCATTCTGCTCAAACATCACCGTTAGTTTTCCGATGCTTGGATAACGGTAGAGAAATTTCTTCCCCCACTCTTGATAGCCATAGCGGATAAACAGAAACATCACAATGGATGCTGCCGCTGAGCCCGTCCAAGTCACTGCCGCGCCTAACACTGGGCCAAGAGCAGCACCAATGAGCCCGCCGATTACGGGATACGGGATGACAGGAAATAGTGCGACGAGCGTTGCCATAATGACGACGAGCGGCACATTATCCGCTTGCTGAAACCACGTCAAAATCACATCACCAAAACGATAAATAAGAAAAGCAATACTGGCATACAAAGCAGCTAAACCTGTTTTTTTGAGCATCGTTGTACCCCTGAATAGTAGATATCTCCAGCTTATCATTATTGAAGATAAATACGAGCAATGCATTGTGTCAAATTTAAGATAGCCAGTGATCAGTCGTTCAGTTCTTGTTTAAAGGTTGGCCGTAAACGATGTGAAAGTGAAGATGTTTAGAGTCTTGATATTTGCCTAAATTAGTGATGACTCTGCAAGCACCATGTTCGGATTCCACTTGAGTGGCTGCTTTTTTTACGACATCCATTAACTCAAGAAACAGGTCATTGTCTGCCGCTTCTAAAGTAAGCAATGAGGAGATATGTTTTTTTGGAATTGCAACAATGTGGACGGGATAAAATGGTTTGGTATGGTGATAAGCAAGTACTCGATCCGTCTCAATCACCTTCTGTACAGATGTTCGGCCGCTTAATACTTCATCACAATAAAAGTCCTCAGACATTCGTGTAATACCACCTTTTCTAATGTTATACTTTTATTTCAAAATGCTTTCTCCTCTAGCCGCTGCTTATTTACCTTCGTCTCACTGTAATAAAGGTAAATAGCCGCTATTCCTGTTGTAGCTACCCCAACACCGAGGAATACACTGCCGACACTCCACCACGAAGCCATCATCGCCCCTATTACCGGTGCAATGAGCATAGAGCTCGTCTGAAAAGCATTCGCTAACGCAAACACAGGACCAACCGTTTCATCCGTCGTCTCTATTTGCAGCACATAGCCAAACGGCACCGCGCTTTGTGCGCTGTAAAAGCCAAGTGCCGCACATAACGGCAGCCACAAAGCGAGCTCCGCTTGGAATATGCCCATTCCGCTAATTCCTACCGCAATAACGAGAAATCCAGTTACGATACCCGCTTTCGTCATATGGGTAAGCGGCCGCTGCTTCCACCCGCTCCATTGTCCTGCCAGTAAAGCGCCGGCAACACTGCCTGCACCAACCGAGCCAATGAGCAGTCCGAATAAATTCTCAGCCATTCCCGATTCCTTCGCCAGCAAAACGAACAAACCATCATACAAAAAGATAAGGAAAAACAAAGAAGCAGCATACATAATGACCGCCTTCAGGAGCGGCCTGCGCATCACATGCTCCCAGGCAACCCTTAATCCGCCGGATGATTTTGCCGCTTGCTCCTTCTGTCCTCTCCAAGACGGGATAAAACTGAGCATCAGAGCTGATAGTGCATACAATATAGCGCTTATGATAAATGGAACCGTTGCTCCGAGCCATGCCATTATTGCTCCGCCGATCATAGGTCCCAATACCTTCGTCAAATTAACCGACATTTGGCTGAGTGAAGAGGCCTGCGCCAGCAAATGCCGGTCAACGATTCGTTTAACAGCGCTTTGCCTAACCGGATCAAATACAGCGCTCATGCTGTGCTTAAGCAATACCAATAGCAGGAGAATAGGAAGTGACGGCGCCCAAGCCATGGCCAGCACGAATACAAATCGCAATAGATCGCATCCGATTAACAAGCTTTTTCCGGAAATATAACTTAGACGCACACTCATCAACGGTCCCACAATGACATAAGGCAAACCGACACAGATCGATAAAGCGGCAACTGCCATAGAGCCGTGATTCCATGCATAAACAATTAATGCGCTAAGCGCTATAAAATCAAGCCAATTCGCAAGGTCGGACAACAGCTGGCCAATAAACAGCTGGCGGAAGCTTTTTGCCCGCAGCGGGCGCCAAATCGGATCATTCGTTTTTGCATTTTCCATCTTGATAACCTCCGGTATGAGTTGATAGAACCAACGATACCGGACAATTATCAGAGCAATATCAGAGCATGAATAAAGATTAAATAGAGATTTAATAGAAATTTACTAGAGAATTATTAGTAGGATTTCAGCTCAGCTTGAAGCTGCTCCTTTACCTGTTTTGCAATATCATCCAGCCCAATCTGTGCCGTTAACCGGCTCCATTCCTTCACAAAGTAATCCCGGTCTGCTCCCCAGCCATGCACCTTGGTTATGATCAGAAGGGTGTGATAGCTGTTTAACAGATTGGCTAAAAAATGCGACTGCTTCAGCAGCGAGAATCCCTGTTCAATAAAGGACAAGCCGGATTTTCTGTTCGAACGATAAAGCGCTATCCCCTTCAAAATACGATAATGCCCCTCCTCGCGTTGATAAGGAAACTGTTTGAGCTTCGCCTCAACAACCTCTGCAGCCGATTCAACTTCTGACCACAGCTCAGCGCGCAGCACAAATTCCAGCTCTAGATTAGCGGTGTAGGGGATGAGCCCTTCCCAGTTATTCCGCTTCACTTCTGCTTTAAGCAAATCCAGCTTTTCCTTGGCAGCCTCGAACTCTCCCCAATCCATCAGCATGCTGATGATCGACATCGTTTCGAGCTCGTTTTGCCATAACTGCGCCAGCACCTGTTGCCTACGAACGATCGCCACATACTCACGGTTGTCCTGCGGGTCAATAAACTGATATAAGTACAGCAAAAGGAAGGCACGATCTGCAAATGAGCCCTCCTCCTCCCGCACAATAAAACGTACATCGCCTTCCATTACGCGAAATAAAAGCTTTAAGGTTGGGTCCACCTTAAAGCCTAATACTTGCTCATTTCGAGTCAGCATGAGGAGCGCATCTCCTCTTCCATAGCGCAAATAAGTGCTGACGATTCCGCTTAGCTCCTTCGTGAACGAAGGCAGCTCGATTAGTGGGTTGTCATTCAAACCTTCCTGCTTCAGCAGCAGTCGATAACCGAGTCCACGTACCGTATCGATCTGAATAGTCGGCGACCATTGTGCAAGCTTGCGCCGCAGCCGGTAAATGTGATCATCTACTGTACGATCTACCGGCGCCTCCATTGGCCAGACGTTGTCTAGCAGCTGTTCGCGCGACAGCGTTTGCCCTGCATGGCTGTGCATGAAATGCAGCAGCGCATATTCCTTCGGAAGCAGTACAATCTTTTGTGCTTTCCATGCAACGGTGTAAGCACCCGCATCCCATTCCATAAATCTCTCGACCTCTATCCCTGCGCGCTGAAATTATGCTCTTTCGTTAAATCCACAATGAACGAGGTAGGATCAAAGCATCCACCGAAACCAACGGCCATGACCATCTGTTTCCGCTAACGTTTTCGATTGCACCTTGCCCTCCAAATAATAATCAAGATGAAGATTTGGGTCCCACATATTATTGTAGAGGTGAAATATATCTCTTTGTTGCCCTATTCTCCTAATGCTGTCTGTTAATTCAACTTTGTCGTCATGAGTCATTTGGTTGGCTACATGGGTGTGAAACACACCAATAACACAATCCTCCGTTATTTTAGCAACCATTTCAGCAAGTCGTTTCACGCCATTCCCCTGAAACAACTCCATCTGCTGCCCTTTTAATAAAGAAGCTGCTTTGTCAAAATTCACAATCCGCTCATTATGCTCAGGCCAAATCAACGACTTTAACCAAAGATAATCGTCTTCCTCTTCCAGATTATTAACGTGCAAATCTATTCCTATCCTTGCAATCACTGGCGGACTTTGTTTTAGGAGATGCAAGGCAATGTCTCCACGAACTTCCGAGTGCAGTACCAGTTCAGCATCTATATTTCCATAGGTTTCACTATTGTTGTATTGATAACTATACTTATCCCAAAAAAGCTGCAGCCCCGCACTTGTGCCGATTTCAATGATTGCTAATGGTTTGTTCGTTTTTTGATACATATAACAAAAAGCAGGATACAAGTAAGCACAGCGTCTAACCTCATTCGTTTGTACAAGCTTGCTTTGGAGCAGTTGAACAATTTCGTTTTTATGCTGAAGGCAAAAGTGTTTAAAAAAAGGGAATGCCTCCGCCGCATCTCTCGGATCGTTAACTATGCTGCCGTAAAACTTTTGCAGTTCGTGGCTGCTCTCTTTGTCCAGCAAGTACTGAACCGCAGCAAAAAAAAGATTGGGAACTGGCTGGCCTTCTCTGCAATAAGAAGCCATCTGAAGCATTTCATCATCATCTGCAATGGCTAATGATAGCTGTTCATACAAACGGCTTGAGCCTTTGCATTCCCTCGTCGCGAACACCATAAATTGCTCAGTCAAAATAGGTTTGTTCAACAATGCCATCCCTCCATTTTCCCACTTAACGGCATTGTATCATGGCTATCGATAAATTATATTTCAATGATTTTATAAACTATATAGATTTCTTTTATCACGTGTACGTAGGATGATAAAGGACAAAATCAGCTATTTACCTAAAAAACCGCCTTCAGATTTTATAACTTGCCCGGTTATCCACTGTGATTCGTCACTCGCCAAGAAGCTGATTGCTTTAGCTGCATCCTCCGGCAAACCGATGCGTCCCATAGGGAACATTGGCAAAAAGCCAGCCTTCATCTGCTCATCCATCCAGCCAGAATCGGTGGGACCTGGATCAAATCCATTTACTGTAATTTGAAGCGGAGCCAACCCTACAGATAGCGGCTCGATAAGCCCAATCAATGCGCCTTTTGTTGCTATGTAAGCCAAATTATTCGGATCAGGCCCTTTTGAAACCATAAAAATAATTCTGCCCGATGTCCCTTTTATTTGGTTTTTCTCAAATCTGCTCGCAAACTCTGTGCTTAACAATATCGGCCCGCGGTTATTCACAGCATAATGTTGGTCCAATATATTTATATCCAAGCTTTTATAATTGGAAGGTACGCAATAGGTGGCGTTGTTAATTAAAATAGTCGCGTGGCCTAACGACCTTTCTACCTGTTCCATTATAAGGGCAGGAGTTTCCACATCGGCAAAATCCGCTTCCATATGACTTGCCCTCACGCCTAAGTCTTCTAGTTCCTTACGCAGCTGCTCAGGCCAATCCTTCTCTCCCCCATTGCCTTCCGTTTCATCAAAGGCATGCCAATGCGTAAAGAAAATGTCTGCTCCTAAGCGTGCAAGCGAACGGCAAATCGCTGTTCCAATTCCCGTGGATCTGCTCGCTCCTGTAACGATTGCTATTTTATTTTTTAATGAGATCATTCGCAATTCCTCCATATTCGTTTATCCTGTACTTATAATCTATCTATTAGATTTAATACATGTTGTTTAATCTGCTTTTTCTCATCGTCTGATAGAGCACTGGATCGAAAATTTTGTAAATTGTCATCAGGTATGATAATGGTTGATGGCTCCTCAAGCTCTTTTTTTCGATTATCTCCATCTTCAACCATCGTGATATGAGACTTGCTGAATTTCGTATGTACGATTTCTGATTTAACATATTTTCCATCCAGATCATAATAATCCACGACCATTTTGATGTCAGAGCTTAAATAATTTTTATTTTCTGCAAAAGCAGTAATAGAGTTCACCTTCTTAAAGCCTGTTTGTTCATAAAAGCCATCTTTATTTTCCTCTGAAATTTCTATGCTAAATGCCTCGATATGCTCGACTTTAACTGTATTGCTGCAAGCGCTTAACAATACAACAAATGCAGATATTACGCTTAAGTTCATTGCAATAGCTAACCAATCAAATCCTCTCATGACTTTCATAGCTTCACTCCTCATCGCAATTTCCAATAAAATCCCATTACTTTATGATTGCAAAGCTTTCCTCATTTGTAAAGGTTTTATCTATAGACAAAAACAGCCCTCTACCAACGCGGCAGCGGACTGAATATTGTGCTTGTAAACAAAAAACGAGGTGGACAAATCTCCACCTCGCATGCAAACCCATTAAAATATTTTCCGACCAGCCGCATCGGCAATGCCCGATTTGCGGTAGAAATACGTATTGATCACGTCGCGCCAATGCTTGGCATGAGCAGCTTGAAAGGTCAAGCGCTCAGCGACATGCGCAAACCTTGCTTCATCGATTTTGCCCGCCAAACCTGCCCAATCCCGCAGCATCTGATCTGCTTCCTCCGCACCCGCAAAATGGGTATCGTAGATATGCTGAATGACCGTCTTGCCAGAATGGAGTACATGGGTATAAGGCACATGATGGAAAAATAACAGCAGCTCGTCTGGACAAGTGTCCAAACTATCATACTGCGAACGGTTTGGTTCATTATACTGTGCGGTATATCCTGTTCCACTCGCCTGCGTCCGGTCAACGCCGATACCGTCACGATCTGCAAAATGGTAGGTTCCCCATCTTGAATACTCGTAGCCATCGACATCCGGACCAAAATGATGGTTAGGCGTGATCATCCAGCCTACGCCAAGCGGTGCCGTATAGCTTTCATATAACAGCCACGACTTCATCAGCATGTCACCGATTGCTAAAGCTATCTCAGCATCATTGCCAAACGTTGCGGCTATCCACTCGTGCGAAATCTCCTCGGCTGTTAAAGCCGGGTTCCACACCAGCCGGCCATATCCGTAAAGATTGGCTTGTGCGAGAATATGCCCTGTCCAGCTCTCTTCATTCCCAATATTGCTCACCGCTGCAATTCCGCTATATTTCATACCGTACAATGTGCCATCCACCACTCGCTTAACTTCAGTCGATGCACCTTCCGCATAGGTATCGAAATCCATTACCTGCTTCCACTGCGGGACGAGATAGCAAAGATGCTTCTGTTGGCCGGTATATTCTTGAGTGATCTGGAACTCCATCATCTGGTTCGTTTTCTTCATCGCGCCAAACAATGGGGATACGGGCTCGCGAACCTGAAAGTCCATCGGTCCATTCTTAATTTGTAGAATGACATTACTCCGAAAACGACCATCGAGCGGTTTAAAATGGTCAAATGCAGCACGTGCTCGATCGATCTTCCGATCACGCCAATCCTGCATGCAGTCATAAACGAAGCAGCGCCAAATGACGATGCCATCGTGAGCTTCCAGCGCTTCAGCGAGCATATTCGCTCCATCTGCATGGTCACGTCCATAAGCAAATGGCCCGGGCCGATGCTCAGAATCTGCCTTCACGACGAAACCACCGAAGTCAGGTATAAACGCGTAGATCCGTTCAGCCGTTTCCTTCCACCACTGCTGCACACTAGCATCCAGCGGATCTGCAGTGGCCAGACCTCCGATTTGTAGAGGAGCAGCAAAGTTAACGCTCAGAAACAGCGTAATTCCGTACCTGCGGAAAATGTCTGCAATAACCGCAACAGCAGGAAGCTTTTCCTCTGTGATGAACATCGTTTCAATCTCATGAACATTCACATTATTGATAGAAATCGCATTGAGGCCAACGGATGCGAGCATTCTCGCATAATCGTTTATTCGATTAAAATCACTCGTTATTTCTCCGTTTTGATAAAATATAGACTGTCCCGCATACCCTCGCTCTACCGAACCGTCAGCATTATCCCACTGATTAATCATTCGAAGCGACATGGCTGGAGATTGCTCGGCATTCAGTTCTTTCACTGGCTTACCGGCGCCTAATAGACGCAGCAAATGAAACACGCCATATAATACGGCTGTATCTGATCCGCCGACAAGAGATAAATTGCCATGGCCTTGCTGAGAGCTGTACCGAATCATATATCCCGCTTTGGATGGCTCCCATCTATCCGAATCCATCAATACGGAGTCCACCATAATATGAAGAAAGCCAGCCGTCGCAGGCTCAGCCCGCTCCTTTACTGCCGGGATTATGCCGATTAAGGCATGAATACCATGCTGCAGCTCTTTGATTGCCGTTTCCAATACGCCAGTCGCCACGCCACTAAAGACGATCTGACCAAAAAGAGCCGAATACTCCTTTTTCAAATGCAAATCCTCTATCCGCTGAGGATTCAGCCAAGCCTTATACGTGTGACTGTCCATTTATTAACGTGCCTCCTTGTAAGCTGGCTCAGAGAGATGAGTGCTGCTTCATGACGCGCCAGAACGAACCTTTTGGCTCATGGTTCTCATCAAATAGCATTGGCCAATTTTTCCGTCCACGTACAGGAAAATCACTGAGCCACGTATAATCATCCGCCGCTCCCCAGAACGTAACCGCATCAATATGATTGCGATATTCCGTCAGCAAATGAAAGACAGCCTCATATCGTTTCTCCTGCAGCTCCAGCATTTCTTCAGTAGGCTTTGCTAAGTCGGTTCGTACATCATCATGGCGGAACATCGATATATCAAGCTCTGTTAATTGCAGTCGTAGGCCAAGTGAAGCGTACTTCTCGATCGCAGCCCGTATTTCATCTAAATGAGGATGATACAAGCTCCAATGCGCTTGAAGGCCAACGCCATGAATCGGGACATCCTGCTCTAGCAGCGATTTAACCAATTGATAGATTTTATCGCGTTTCAGAGGGTTCGACTCATTATAATCATTGTAGAAAAGCTGAGCTTTAGGATCTGCTTCATGTGTGAATTCAAACGCTTTGGCTATATAGTCCACACCGGCGATATCCAGCCATTTGGTTGGACGCAGCATAGCTGCGCCTTCGTCAGAAATGACTTCATTTACGACGTCCCATGCATAAATATCGTTTTTATAACGGCCAACAACGGTATGAATATGCGATTTCAATCGATCCAAAAGCTTCTCGCCGCTAACTGGGCTGCCATCCGCTTCTTCAAACAGCCAATCGGATGTCTGATTATGCCAAACCAGTGTATGCCCTCTCATTTTTTTCCCATGCTCTCTTGCAAATGCGACGATTTTGTCTGCTTCTTCAAACGTATAGGTATCTTCGGAAGGGTGCAAGCTAACAAATTTCATTTCATTCTCAGCAGTCAAGCTGTTAAAATGGGTCGCAATGAGATCGCGAGCCTGAACAATGGTACGCGGATTAACCGCTGCGCCTATATCAAATGAATCTTTAAATGCTTCGTATAACTTAGGAATAGAACTCGCTGCATTACTGCTCATCTTATTTCCCCCTGTCTATTAACCTTTCACGCCGCCTACGGTCATACCTTTTACAAAGTATTTCTGTAGAAACGGATATACCATAATGATCGGCAAGGAAGCCACAATCGTCATCGTTGCCCGAACCGCAAGCGGTGTCACCGAATTCCCTCCAGAATTGGCCGCGCCCGAGAATGCATCGGCAGCCGTCTTCGCCGTCAAGGATGCATTGGAGTTCTGAAGAATTTTTTGCAGCTCATACTGCAGCGTACTGAGATCGATATTCGAGGAATTGTACAAGAACACATCAAACCATTGATTCCACTGATACACGGCTGAGAATAAAGCAACCGTTGCAAGTACAGGTACGCAAAGCGGCAGAACGATGCTGTAGAACATTTTGAAGTCGCCTGCACCATCTATTCTTGCTGATTCCAAAATACTCTCTGGCAGCCCTTCAATAAAGGAACGAATAATGATTAAGTTAAATACGCCGATTAAGCCTGGGAAAATATAGACCCAAAAATTGTTGATCAAGCCTAAATCACGGATTAACAAAAAGTTGGGAATAAGTCCGCCATTAAAATACATTGTCAAGATGAACGCAATCGTTACGAATTTCCTAAGAACGTATTCTTGCCTAGTAATCGTGTAAGCGACCATCGCTGAGCAAAAAACGGTAGCAATCGTTCCAATCACTGTTCGAAGGATTGAAATCAGCGTTGCGTGGAATATCGTTGCTTCTTTTAGCACATAGGCATAATTGTCCAGCGTCCATATCCTTGGCAGCAAATAAATGCCGCCCTTAATCGAATCTGTCGCATTGTTAAGTGATACGGCGGCCGTATTCAAGAAAGGATATAATGTAACAACCATCAGTAAGGTAAGAAATATATAATTGCAAATATCAAATATGAGATCGCCGCGTGATGAGCGGATGCGGCTTGGTTTGTTTGACACAGCTTCCGATGCCGAATGACTCATGTTGTACCCCTCCCTCTAAAACAGTCTGGACTCGCCCATACGTTTTGCAAGATTGTTCGCTGCGAACAATAAAATAAAGCTGATTATGGTTTTAAACATGCCCGCTGCAATCGATAGCGAGTAGTTGCCTTGCGCAATCCCGTATTTAAGAACAAATATGTCAAGGTTTTCGGAAAAATCGACGTTCATGCCGTTCCCCAGCAAATACTGCGGCTCGAAGCCCGATTCCAGCAAATACCCGATATTCATAATGAGCAATACGATAATAACCGGTTTGATACCCGGAAGCGTTACATACCACATCCGTTTAATTCGGCCTGCTCCATCCATCTCTGCTGCTTCATATTGCGCAGGGTCAATCATCGTCATTGCCGCTAGGTAGACGATTGTATTCCAGCCTACATCTTTCCATACAGAGCTTGCTCCAAAAATGGTCCAGAATTGTTCAGGTATACCGAGAAACAATATTTCCTCGCCTTTTTCCACCCATCCGATCCAAAGCAGCATTTGATTAATAATGCCATCTGGAGATAACGTTGTTTGAATAATGCTTGCCGCAACTACCCATGAAATAAAATGGGGCAAATAGCTGACCGTTTGAACAATACGTTTAAAAGCAACCTTCCTGACCTCATTTAACAACAAAGCGAGTGTGATTGCCGTAATGAAGCCGAGAACCAGATTGATTCCGCTCATCGCTACTGTATTCCTTAAGACGCGAAGAAACCTTTCGTCCTCGAATAAAAATTTAAAATGATCAAATCCAACCCATTTCTGCTCACTAAAGCTTTTCGCTGGCTTATAGGCTTGAAAGGCGATCGTCCACCCCCATAGAGGCATATATTTAAAAATAAACAACCACGCTAGAAACGGTACAGACATAAGAACAAGCACGCGCTGCTCAATGAGCTTTTTCGCAAAATTCTTCAGTCCCGACGGCTTCTTAGGCAGCACCAGGTTTGACGATGACATATCGGGCTTATGTTCCATCTTGAATCTCTCCTTCCGGACTGAATGATGCTGGATAGCAAGCAAAAGCGTCTTCGGCGACCTCTGGACGCCGAAGCAGCTTTGACAGAGAAATATAAGTCTTTTATAAGTTAACAAACTTATAAATTCTTATATTTGAAGAAAGGCCGGCATTTTGCATCCGCAAGCCGGCCTTTCACCGATCCTTCTATTTTATTGCTTGGATGCTTCAATCAATTTCTTCACTTCATCTGTTGTCCATTTCTCGTAGGCAGCTGTATCCAGCTTGCCGAATGCATCTGTATATTCTGTCCATACCTTCTCAAAGTCAGCTGGTTTCGCAAGGACAAGCTTAGGGAAGTATTTTTTCGTAAGCTCATCTTTTTTCGTTTCCCAAATTTGCTGCGTGGAGCCTTGCTCCTTCGGAATGCCCCAAGCAGGGTACCATGGACGATCGTCCGGTGCTGCAAACAGTTCGGAATACGTTTTCACGCCATATTTTTCTAGAATAGTCTTGTCTTCATTAGTTAGGCTCATTTGGAATACTTCTGCTTGCATTCCTGGTGATACGGAGTTGCCATCCGGCAGAGACGAGCCATTGTTGTAAAGCGGCCAGTTCCAAGAATAATATTTAAATCCAAATTTTTCGTTGAAAGCTTCATCGATTTTGGCGATTTGTTCCGCTGTACGGTACATTCTTCCATTTTCATTTACTTCGTACGTTTCCCCTTTAATTCCCCATTTCTGAAGAATTTGGTTCTCGTCTGTTAGAAGATTATCCAAGTATTGAACAATGCGCGCTGGGTCCTTCGCACTCACGGTAATACCCATACCGCGGTTTTTAACAAAGCCTGGAGGATCCAGGTATTGATCCTTTTGGCCGTCAAAAGTAACTGGCAGCGGGAAGTATACGAAATCATCCTGTGTTGGATCTTGTTTAGCGGCGTCCTTGAGCGCATTTTGCGCATTAGCAAACTGCCAGCCGTAATCGAAGAAGCCAACCACTTTGTGTGAAGTCAGTTTAGCTAAATATTGATCAAAGTTATCTACGAAGGAAGCTTTATCGAACAAGCCTTCAGAATTGATCTCATTTAGCTTTTGAAGCCAGCGCTTTGTATTTTCATCCGCAGCGTATGTTTTTGCATCGAAGGTGTTCATATCTACAATGACATTTCCATCATTCGGATAACCTGCCAAATGGTTTGGCGGGTTGGATGTTGCGAAAAATCTCCAGTCATGTGTCAGTGAAACATAACCAGTCAAATCCTCATCCTTGTGCTTGTCTACGAAATTTTTAATGAGATCCATGTAGCCATCAAGCGTTGTTACTTTCGGATAACCCGCTTCTTTTAATACTCTGCGTTGTACCCAGAAAGCACCTTGGTTAATATTCGGATCCGGAATATACTCGCCAACTGTATTAGAGAATGGCAGGAAGTAAATTTTGCCGTCCGCGGCTCTCATTTGATTAAAATACTTGCCATATACCCGTTTAATATTAGGGCCGTATTGCTCAATAAGATCGTCCAATGCAATAAACGCACCTGCATCTAAAATCTTGTCGATTGCAGCATCCGGAATCATAACATCCGGATACGCGTTTGATGCGATCATCGTGCCAACCTTTGTGTTCAAATCGCCAACCAAATGCTCGATTTTAAAGTTAACACCCGTTTGATCCTCCAAAATTTTACCAATCGTCGTCTCGTTGCTGTTAATGTCCTTAGCTGCTGCAACACCATTGAAATAAGAAAAAGTAACTTTTTCAACCGGCTTATCTGTTTCTTTCCCTTCACTTGCAGTATTTGCAGGAGTGTTTGTGCTGTTTGTTGGCTTTGCTTCTCCGCCATTGCCGCTGTTCGAGCATGCAGCAGTAAAGATCATAAAGGCAGTCATACAAGTCAATAATATTTTCTTTTTCACTTTCCCCAGCCCCTTTCGAGTGCAACTTTTTTTGTAAGCACTTTCATTATAAGTAATCTAAAATACTTTGTTTACCCAATAAACTATAGTTCAAACTTAAAAAAACATATAGGATAATCGATTTAACGAGCAGCCCTATATCTCAACTGGAACAGCAACCCTTATAAAGGTGCCTTCCCCAGGTTCACTTTTAATTAATAGTTGAAAACGGTCGCCATAAATCAGCTTTAAGCGATAAATAACGTTTTGAACGCCTATTCTCTCGCCTAGCTCTTCGTCGCTTTCCAAATAGCCATAAAACTGTTTGACTTTTTGATCATTCATGCCGATTCCATTATCTCTAATCGAGAAGATTAACGTGTCAGCATCACGCTCAACTTGTACTTGAATGCTCCCCCCTTGCCTTAACGGCTCAATGCCATGGATGCTTGCATTTTCTACAAACGGCAAAAACATCATTTTCGGCACCTTACACTCTTTAGCAGAAGGATCTACGTGAATGTGATAATTCATACGATCTTCAAAGCGGTATTTCTGAATTTCGAGGAAACACAAAATAAATTCAATTTCTTCACTAACCATAACGCGGTCCTTGCCCCAAGTGAGCGAGGTTCTAAATATTTTCGCCATATTGTGTATGATCTTAGCCGTCTCCATCTCATCCTTGATGAGGCTTCGCATTCGAATCGTTTCCAGCGCGTTAAACAGAAAATGAGGATTGATCTGGCTTTGCAACGCATTCAACTGCGCTTTCCTCCGCTCAAGCTCCAATGTTTTTGTCTGAATATCCGCAATATAAACATCATCAATCAAGCTTTTCACTTGTATCGTCATTCGATTGAATTCACTCGTTAATTGTCCGATTTCATCCAAGGATTCACCCTGCTTAATCGTATCGAAGTTCTGGTTTTTCACTTTTTTCATATGCTGCAAAATGCGAACCAACCGCTCGTGCAGTGAACGTGAAATCCATAATATAATCAGCGTTGGGATGAAAATATTTAAACAGGCCAGCACAAAAACAAATTCTCTGGACTGTCTAACATCCTTAAGCACCTCTTCCTCCGAGATCGTACCGACAATACGCCAATTTTCCAAATAACTTACATAGGAATTAGTGGAAGGAAACTCAATTGAATCCTTAGGGAAAACTAATTCATCAAACGCAAGCGATTTTTTGCTCCAGTCTACCTCGGGGTCAGTCGTATATTCAACCTTACCTTTATCATCAATCAAATAAATGTTGCCTTGCAGGTTTTGGTTTCGAAATATTTGATCAATCGTGCTCGTTTTCAAATCAATTTTCAAAAACTTTTGCCATTTATTTTTCGATTCAAAATAATCCATCTTACTGATAATACTAAATGTATTCCTACTGGTAGAATTATCGTTTTTCAGATAGATATCCTCTTGCTGCGTTCGAATGAAAATAGGGTAAGAATTGTCTCTTTCTTTGAGCAATTTGTACCAGTCAGACTGTTTAATTTCGTCCGATAAATAACCAACGCCGCCTGAATGCAGCATTGTCGGATTTTCCACAAAAATTTTGATGTTCTGAATAGAGGCATAAACAGGCGTGTAGCTATTCAAAATTCTTCGGAAATAAGTATCATAAGCTTCAACATAAGCTGCCGGCTCTTGATAATCCCTCTCTAAAATTTCATTTAAATTATAATCCGTATAAAATACAGAAGAAATCGTAACCGCGTCCTCGACTTCGGACCGGAATTCGTTGTTAATTTGTTCTACTGCTCGTGAAATATCCTTCATCCGCTGGTTTCTCACATTTTCCGTCGTCACATTATAAAAAATAACGTTGGTTAATACGATGGGAAGAAACACCGAAAAAATATAAAGAATGAGCAGCTTATTTCGTAGACGAACATTATTGAGACTTAGGCTCAGCTTCACGGATATTCTCCTTTTCTTCAAATAACGGATGCTTTAAGCACGAAGGCCTACAAGAGCTTATTTCGATATTCAGTAGGTGTCATATGCTCAATTTTCTCAAATTGCGTGACAAAATAATCTGCATTGCTGAAGCCGACTTTCTCTGCAATCTCATATATGCGCATGGTACGCGATTGTCTCAGCAGCTTTTTGGCCTCGTTCACTCGAAGCTGAAGTAAAAATTCATTAAAATATACACGATATGTCTTCTTAAACAATTGGCCTAAGTAGACGGGATTGACATAAAATAGTGCTGCAATACTCTTTAAACTGATGTTTTGCGAATAATTGACTTCAATATAACTTTTAATTTTTTGAATATCGCTCTTCAACTGTTCCTTCCTAAGCACTGCAATACTTTGTTGACTTTCTTCGATAAATGCAATAAATAGTTTTTTTAGTTCACCAAGCGATAAATGAGAATCATGCCAGCTCAGCAGCGGCCCGAGCGTCTGCAAGGATTGTTCGTCACCCTCCATATTCCGAATGGTTTTCAATATTCCCATCAAGCACAGCTGAATGTTCATCTTCACAGCCTCTGGGGCATACCGTTTCTCCCGGAAATCATGAAACCATTTATCGACGAATACTATCGCAGCATCAAGCTGCAGCTCCTCCATTTGCTCCATAAATTGATTAAAATCAGCTGGATCTAACCCGATATAGTTCAGCTTCTCCGATTGGATTTGATCATAGATAACGATACGACTATCCTCATATACATATTTATATAAAATGGCTTCCTTGGCGGTCTTGTACGATTCACGAATATCTAACAGCCCCTGTACAACAGAACCAGAATAAAGAAACACGCCTTTTCCCAAATGCGCATCAAGCGCATCTCTAAAGGCGATTAAAAATCGTTCAATATCCCCACCCCAATGAGCCAGCAAGTAGCCCGGCAGTAGAATGCCGATACGATTGCGATGCTCATTGAAGCAAATTGGCTGTTCTGCTGAAGTAATACGAACAAGCACTTGCTCTACAAGTTCTTTGAATCGCGCGTAGGAAACCTTCTCTTCATAAGGAAACCAATTATAGTTATCATTCAGTTCAGCAAACAAATAAAATATACGATCTTCTTCCTTCAAATTGAGGCGCTGTTCCCATTCTATTATGGTTGTTTCGCTTGCTTCTCCGAGAATAAGTGATTGAATCATTTCGCCGCCCATGAGCCGATTGTTTCTAACTTGCTCCATTTGTTTGAGCTTAAGTTTGTCATTTAATTTGGTTAAGGTATTGGCGAATTCAATCTCATCAATTGGTTTAACAACAAAGTCATGTACGCCATAACGCATCGCTTGCTGCGCATAATTAAAATCATTGTAGCCGCTTATAATAATAAAGTAGGGCGCAGCTATATTTTCCATCGTGACTAAACGAATCAACTCAAGCCCATCTATAACCGGCATACGAATATCCGTTATGACAAGCTCAGGCTGCACACGCTTGATCAGCTCAAGCGCATCCTCGCCATTGTCAGCCTCCCCTACGATTTGAAAGCCGCAGGTTTCCCAATCGATCAGCTTCATTAAGCCTTTGCGGGTAAATGGTTCATCATCTACCAGAATTGCACGATGTAAATGCATCAAATTCCTCCTCTTATTGGGGGTTAGACCACTTTGAAAACGGGATCTACAGGCAAGAAATGAACAGGAATAGTGGAATATTTATGGCGAAGCCGATCAGCCAGCAGTTTCATACCTGGCTGCTCGCTTTCGGAATGTCCTAGAACAACTAGTGCTTGGTGCCTGCCCAGGTGGACGGCATCCCTTACATACTCTGGCGTCTCCCACTCCGGGCCTTCGCCGTATATGATCAAGTCCAGCTTATAGTTTGCAAATAAAGGAATCGCGTTGTCCCCTCCACCTCTGTAGCCGGCCAATAATCCAATCCGGCTGCAACTTGTGGATAAATCCCCTACTGTACGTACATAACGGATTCCCAGCTTTTTTTTGATATGCTCGATCACTTGCTCGAGCTTCATCGGTTGAACGGCAACGATTGATGCGGCAGGCAAATGCTCCGTCACATAATCATTCCAATCCAAGGCGTGAATAAGCCCCTCCATAATGCCGTCTGGCTCGTAACGATGCCAATAATCGTGAAAGCGATAAATCGCCAATCCTGATTCTTCAATAAATCGGCTTTTAGCCTTATAAATAGGATCATTCACATAAGTAGATTCCTTTGCATCATGGTGACTGAAAAAAGTACCCTCATGCGTAATGATGAGATTAGCCCCTAATTCGACCGATCTCTCCAGCACTTGTTGTGTTGCCATAAAGGCAACGACAATACCTTTAACCTCCGTCTGAGCGTTTCCAAACTTTAACGTATCAACACTGCCTTCTATATGATCAATGGGAGCCTTTAACTGTTCAATCACATTGTGTATTCGGATCATTTTTCATGCCCTCCCCTGTAGGTATAGTATGACATGTCGTTTATTTCATTAGTGTTATAACGCCAATAATAGCATGAAATAAATCGTATTCATGTTTAATTAAATTGTAATTTCAAAAAATAAACTGCACAATGTAAAAAGTATAGTGTCAACCCTATAAACTATATATTTTGCAACACAAAAAAGGCGATTACTTCCGAATTAATCTCGGTAAGCAATCGCCAAATTATTTTGATCATCTCAGTTCAAAAAAGCTGGAATGCAAACGGCCTATAGTCGTTCCTTCACCCATACCGCCATCTCGCCTTTGCCGCGATTCGCCCATGCGTAATAGGGAATAAACGTAACATCCGTCTGCTCAAGAGCTGCGTCTGCGTTGGTGCGGTAAAGCTGAGTGCCCCAATCCTCGAATTGAAGCTTCAGCGCCTGCGCCTTAATGACTTGGATGCCGCCAATCAGATGTTGTTCAAACGTTTCCTCCAGCTTGGCATCCTGCGGCAGAAGTAGCTGCTGAAGCTGCTTTCCGTTGTCCGCTTCCTCTAGGCAATAGACGAGCGGTCCGCGCTGCAGCGCTACCTTTCCAGCATTTTGCTTCACTAGCGGATGGCTTCTTACTCGTAATATAGGCATATCGAGTGCAAGCTCCACAACGTCGCCGGACGTCCACTCCCGGTCAATTCGCGCATAGCCGTCCACGATTTGATTCGTAATGGAATAGGCTTCTCCGTTTATGAGTACCGCTGCATTGGAAGACCAGTCTGGTATACGCAGCGCCAAAGTGAATACAGCCGGCTCGCCGAGTGTCACCTCAAAACGTGCTGAACCTGCCCAAGGCATATTGGATTGCTGATGAAGCTTGATTTTTGTATCTCCTAATGAAAGCTCCATTTCTCCGCCGATATACAAATGCGAATAAATGGTATTACCTTTTGTGGAATACAAATATTCGCCAAGCGAGGCAAGCAAGCGAGCAATATTAGGCGGACAGCATGCACAGCCGAACCACTCTTGGCGTACAGGCTTCACATGATTAAAGTTTTTGTTTCTTCCTTCACATACATCCGGCGTTACCTCCAGCGGATTCACGTAGAAGAAATGTCTGCCGTCGCGCGACATGCCTGCAATAACGGTATTGTACAAAGCACGCTCCATAACATCCGCATAGCGGCTGTTAGGCTCGAGCTGAAGCATGCGATGAGCGAAGAATATAAGGCCGATCGATGCGCACGTTTCTGAATATACCGTATCATTTGGCAGATCGTAATCGAATGAAAAAGCTTCGCCCTGCGCCATTGATCCAATACCGCCAGTAATGTACATCTGCTTGGAGGCTATATTGTCCCACAATCTGCGGCATGCCGCAAGCAAAGACTCGTCGCTCGTTTCGCGTGCAACATCCGCCATACCCGCAAGCATATAAACGACACGTACCGCATGGCCAACCGCTGCTTCTTGCTCACGAACAGGCAAATGCGCTTGGAAATAATCCGCTTCGATATGAATTTTATTATTGCTCCAATGGGAAGTTCTGCCCCTGCGGTCAGCCTCTGCTTCGAAGAAGCTGGGCTGCTGGCCGCGCTTATCAATAAAGTAGCTGCTCAGCTCTAAATATTTGCGTTCACCCGTTGTCTCATATAATTTCACAAGCGCCAGCTCAATCTCTTGATGACCGTCATATCCTGCGATTTGACCTGGTCCATCACCAAACACGACAGCAATATCATCTGCGATGCGGCATACAATTTCAAGCAGCTTCTTCTTGCCTGTTGCTTTATAGTAAGCTACTCCAGCCTCGATCATATGGCCTGCGGTATAAAGCTCATGGCACTCTGTCAAATTTGTCCACTTCTTGCCCGGCTCTTTAATCGTATAGAAGGTATTCAAATAACCGTCAGGCTGCTGCGCCTTTTCAATAATGTCGATCATTTCGTCAGCAATTTGCTCTAGACCAGCATCTGGCTTTGTCTCAAGCAAATAAGCGACCGCCTCCAGCCATTTGGCTACATCGGTATCTTGAAATACGAAGCCGTAAAAATCACCTTTTTCTAAACCTGCCGCAATTTTAAAATTACGAACCGCTCCGCTTCGTTCGGCTCCCTCTACTTGATCATTTATAGCATCCCATTGATAGGGTACAACAACATCCCTAACTAGATTAATATAATAATTCCAAAATGAATCTTGAATATTGATCTGCTTAAGTGATACGGGTTTGGCATGGTCCCTGCTTGCGATTTGCTCCATTTATTAAAACCCCTCTTCCGAAATGAATAACTTCATACTGCTGATCTCTATTTTATGGGTTAAAATAAAACTTAAATACAAACGAAAATAACTAAATACTTATAAAATTTCACACAAGCAGGGAGTGTAATTGATTATGATAGCAGCATCGGAGCATATTTATTTTGCAGCCCCTCCGCTTCCTTATTACTTAGAGAGCGGCGTTACGAATCACGAACGGGGCGATCAGCATCCGAGCCGGAAGCAGCTAGGCGTATTTGATCTTCTTATCATAGAACATGGCTGCTTATTTATAGGCGAGGATGAGCGGAAATGGCAATTAACAGACGGGCAAACCTTGCTTCTGCTGCCTGACCGCTATCACTATTCCGTAAAGCCTTCCGAGGAAAAAACACGCTTTTACTGGGTTCATTTTCAAGCGGTGGGGGAATGGCAGCAAACGGAGCTCGATCACTCAGGCATTAACCAAGAAGAGCATTACAATCGTTTTCTAACTTCTCCTTACTCCCTTCACCTGCAGAAAGCATGGACGCTCCCCTATCCAGAGCAAGCGTTTCGATTAATGCGTACGCTGAACAAAGCTGGAGGAGAGCGTCAGTCGAGTGCATTCTGGACGCAGCAGCAGACATTCGAGGAGCTGCTGCGCATGATGGACCTGCGGCAAAATGACAGCTATACAAGCCCCATTGTCACTCTAGCTGAGAAAGCGGAGGCTTATATAAAAAATAATTATCGATTTGAAATTTCAAGCAAAACGATGGCTGAAGCTCTCAATTTTCACTATAACTACATTACCCGCTGCATGAAGCAGGTGTATGGCATGACACCTATCGACTATTTGTCCAAATATCGGCTTGAGCAAGCCAAGCTGCTGCTGCTCAAAACAGAATGGCCGATCGCAGAAATCGCGCAATATGTTGGATTTGAAAATGTTCCCTACTTCTCCAATTGCTTTACGCAGCAAATCGGGTTGCCGCCTACGAAGTTTCGCAAGCAATATACGACGTAATTTAAGGCGATAACGTTTGCTTCAACCAATCGTAAGCCAGTCGGCCGCTTATTTCATGCTTACCCGGAAATACGTCCGTTAGAAGCTTGTCACCAGCTCCATCCGCCTCATAAATGGCCTGAATCTCTGCTGCCGCCTTCCGAAAGCCTGCCACCGGAAAAATTGGATCATTTTCTCCAGATTCAAGAAATAACGGACGCGGAGCAATTAATCCGATTAATTCCGGCAGCTCCGCGTGAACGAGTAAACTTGGCGTGTAATTATCAATGCAATGATGAACGGCAAAGATGCTGTCTTTGACTGTGCTCGCGAAGCCAGTCAATACCGTTGCATTTATGCGCGCTTCCAGCACGGCCGTCACAAACCCAATTAAACCTCCGCCAGAAAAACCCATGAGGCCAATCCGATCAGCATCAACCTCTTTACGCGTAGACAAATAATGAAATGCTTTTAACGCTTCTGATACGCGCAGGCCGGTCAATGTCTTGCCAAGCATCATCAGCTGCGTCGACAGCCGGTAGCACGAGCTTGGCGTATCTGGATTAAGCGCCAGATCGGCATGGAGCCTGCGTTCGCCGAAGCCGATGACGTCTGGTGCGATCACGACCATGCCCCGTTTCACGAGCTGAATAGCAAAATGCTGATGGATGCCCGGGTCTTCATCATCTTGTGATCCATCCTGCCGCAAACCAACAATTTGTCTGCTCCCATAACCATGACCATGCAGTGCCAGCACACTCGGCTGCGGCCCCTGCACATCACTCGGAATAAGCACATACGCGGCAAAGGTCAGCTCTGGCGTAGCCGACAGCTCCACCCGTTCGCGAACATATCCATCGCATTGAACGCGCTCAAGCACCTTCGGTATATGTGCGAGATTAGGCTCGAACTGGCCTACCAACTCTCGCAGCACTGATTTCAGCTTCGGCCTGCGTTCATTTCGGAGCTGCAGAGTTCGAAGCTGTTGATGCCGAGCAATGGCTTCGTCATATAGCTTCGTTAAATAAGAATCACCATTCCACATCGTGATCTCTCCTCTTTGTTTGCATTTTTGTTGTCCACTTCCCTACATTCTGTTGTCTTTAAGAAAATTCAAGCAAAGTGGTTGAATCTTTATTCTTAATGTTGTATATTTATGCAATACAATGAATAACCGGGAGGCTCGTAAATGATTCAGATGGAAAAGTCAGCAACAAAGGCATTATTAGAAACGGCGGAGAAATCGGTTCTTTTTACGGCGCACCGTCCCAGCGTCGTGATGGAAAAAGGCAAGGGTATGTTTTTGTGGGATACGGATGGAAATCGTTACTTGGATTTTGTCGGCGGCTGGGCGGTTGCAAGCTTGGGGCATTCCCCTGCTGTATTGCAGGAGGCATTGTCACGTCAAGCTTCAACGCTTGTTCATGCAAGCCCCGGTTACTATAATAAACCAATGATTGAATTCGCCGAGACGCTGACCAGCGTCAGCGGTATGGATAAAGCTTTTTTTGTAAGCAGCGGTGCTGAGGCGAATGAAAGTGCAATTAAGCTGGCAAGAAAACATGGCTCTGTTAATTTGAATGGAGCATATGAGATTATTACRTTAACGAACAGCTTCCACGGACGCTCGCTAGCTATGATGTCTGCAACTGGGAAAGCAAAGTGGAAGGATCTATACGCTCCTAAGGTCGAAGGCTTTAAACATGTACCTATTAATGACCTTGATGCTTGCTTTGCTGCGGTTACGAACAACACCTGTGCAATTATGGTCGAGCTCGTGCAAGGGGAAGGCGGCGTTCATTCCGTAGATGAAGCGTATTTGTTCGGATTGCGTAAAATATGCGATATGTACGGCATGCTGTTAATATTTGATGAAATACAGACGGGGATGGGCAGAACAGGCAAGCTGTTCGCTTATGAGCATTACGGTATTATGCCTGATGTCATCACCTTAGGCAAAGGCATTGGTGCTGGCTTTCCGTTAGCGGCGATGCTGACAAAAAGCAAATATGACTTATTTGAGCCGGGAGATCAAGGCGGAACCTATACAGGAGCCCCGCTTGCCATGGCCGCAGGTTATGCCGTGCTTCAGGAACTGCTGGAGCAAAACTTGGCAAACAACGCTAAGCTGCAAGGCCAATTTCTAGAAGGCAGCCTTCGTGATCTTTCTCACGAATTTCCGATTGCGAATATTCGCGGCAAAGGACTTCTGCTCGCATTTGACGTACCTGAGAACACCGCTGATGAGCTTGCTGCGATTTGTATGCGTGAGGGACTGCTTATCAATGCACTGAATTCATCTACCATTCGCCTCGTTCCTCCATTAATTGTAACGCAGAAGGATATCGATCTCATGATATTCATCCTGCGCCGCTCTTTCCGTCAACTGCTTGCTGCTAAATAATGACTCATTCGTAACGAGCCAGCTGATCCAGCGAATGCTGAATCGGCTGGTTTATTGAAGTGAGCTCTTGCGCTAGCCTCAGCTGCACAATCCAATCCGCGTCTCAAGCTTCTACCAATTCAGCGCATTGCCTGCATAATCCACGTATTCACAATCTGCTGCCACAGCATCCAAGCTTATGCGGGCTTCAACTAGCTTTAGAATAGAGGACGCCGATTGCTCAGGCGTAAGTGACGCTGCAGCATCTAACTTGCCCTGCATATACGTCTGCACCCAGCCTGGGTGCACAACCAGTACACGGCCTCCGTGCTGCTTAATGCCATTATGGATCAGCTTGGATTGCATGTTCAGCGCTGCCTTTGACATACAATACGCATACCAGCTGTCCCGGTAGCAATCACTTATGCTGCCCGCCTCCGACGAAATATTGAGCAGAAACTTTGATTCTCCCTTGAGCAGGAGCGGCATAAAGGTCTGACTCAACCGCAAGCTGCCTAGAGTATTCACATTAAAAACATCAAGCATCTCCGCGTAATGAAGCGGATCCAGCACCGTTGCTGTAATATCTCCCAATATCGCTCCGTTATTGATTAATAGGTCCAGCTGATCCGTCCTTGCAGCTGTTGCCGCGAACGCCCTCGCCACACTCTCATCACTTGATATGTCCAGCTGCAGCACCTGCAGCCGACCTGCATGTGCTTCTTTTAACTCATCAAGCTGCGGTACATGGTCCGCATATTGTCCAGCAAAAACGTCATATTCTAGCTCAAGCAAGCATTTCACGAGGGCCAAGCCTACTCCTCGATCTGCTCCGGTTACGAAGGCTGTTTTCTTCAATGCAATCACTCCTATTATACTTATTGAAATCATTGCGAATGATGGATAAGCTGCTCCGCATAATCTAGTTACGGTTGTAATGCGCCTAATTAGCAGGAGGGCTCCCATTTTGCGTACACGAGCTGCCAAAAAAGAAGAATTTGAAATATACATTGTTCCCGCCTGGAAATGGAAGGAGTTCATTGCCTTTGAGCTCATCGGCGGCGCGGCATTTTATTTGCTATGCCGAAAAGCAGTGCATTCCGAGCTATTCGGAATTGCCGCGAATATAGCCGGACCGCAGATGCTCAAATTTTTGATGGCTGCTTATCGCTTGGATACAAAAAAACGTCCCACAGCCCCCGCTGAGCTAGCGGAATTGTAGAACGTTTCAAGCATGCTAGAAGCCGAAGTAAGCTTTCGCATTGCGATAAGAAATATTTTGAACCATTTGACCCAGCAGCTCCATATCTTCCGGCGCCTCGCCATTCTCGACCCATTCACCTAGCAAATTGCAGAGCAAACGCCGGAAATATTCATGTCTGGTGTACGAGAGGAAGCTGCGAGAATCGGTCAGCATGCCAACAAAGCGGCTAAGCAGTCCTTGATTGGCAAGCGTATTCATTTGATCAAGCATACCATTTTTTGTATCGTTGAACCACCATGCAGAGCCAAGTTGAATTTTCCCAGGCACCCCGCCCCCTTGGAAGCTTCCAATAATGGATCCCAGTACATCATTGTCCTTGGCATTTAGCGAATACACGATTGTTTTCGGAAGCGCGTCGTCCATATCCAGCGCATCAAGCAGCCTCGTTAGCGGGTAAGCTACGTCGCTATCATTGATCGAATCAAAACCCGTATCCGGTCCGAGCTTGCCAAACATGCGCGAGCTGTTGTTTCTAGCCGCATTGATATGGAACTGCATCGCCCAGCCGCGCTCGGCATACAAACGTCCCAAGAAGAGCAGCGTGAACGTTTTGTATTGCTTCTCTTCTTCCAGGGAGACCGTTTCCTTGTTCAAGGCTTTGGCAAAAATAGCGGCAGCATCAGCCTTCGTTGTCTCTGCATACGCAACGTAGTCCAGCGCATGGTCAGATACTTTGCAGCCCACCTCAGCGAAAAACTTTACTCTTGCCTCAAGCGCATCAAGCAGCGCATCATAGCTGTCGATCGTCGTTGCAGCCGCCTCTTCAAGCTTGCCAACCCATTCTAGAAAAGTAGGACGATTGATTTCCAGCGCTTTGTCAGGCCTGAAGGAAGGCAGCACCTGTACGTTAAAATCATCTAAAGCTTTGATCGCGATATGATACTCCAGCGAATCAACAGGATCATCTGTCGTGCAGATGACCTCGACCTTGGACATGTTGACCAAATCACGCGCTTTAAATTGGCCTGTCGCGAGCTTGGCGTTAACCTGTTCCCATATGGACGGTGCATTTTTCTCATTAATAAGCTCATAAATGCCAAAATAACGACGAAGCTCCAAATGCGACCATTGGTAAAGCGGATTGCCGATCGTTTGCGGAACTGTTTTGGCCCATGCTTCAAAGCGCTCGTAATCGGTTACTCCCTCGCCGCCTGTTACAAAACGCTCCTCTACTCCATTCGCACGCATTGCCCGCCACTTGTAGTGGTCACCGTACAGCCATGCCTCCGTAATGTTCTCAAAGCTTTTATTCTCAAAAATTTGCTGCGGACTCAAATGGCAATGGTAATCAATGATCGGCATGTCCTTTGCAAAATTATGATACAGCTTAATCGCCGTTTCGTTTGACAACAAAAAATGATCGTCCATAAATGGCTTCATTCCAGCTTCCTCCTCCGCAACCTAGTTATGAAATTTCACAAGCTCATCAATTTGTACTGCGAGTCCCGTCTGGATTGAACGGTTTGCTGCAATGCCCGTTAGAATCGATCTTGCTCCATCAATATGATTCGCCGCCCTATGGAATGGGTCCTCTACAGGCGTTCCAAATAGATCGTTCAGCAATACCGGATCGCCGCCGCCATGACCGCCAACGCCTTCCTCTACCTCGACCTCATAAGGAGCTGCAAACATTGGAAATACTTTAATCGACTGCTCTTTCAGCGCGCCCTCATCGGATTTCTCGCCGCCGGAATTCACATACGATTGTTCCACGATATTCATCTCGATGCGTCCCTTTGTTCCATTAAATGCAATGCGATAGCCTTCCCATGGCAAATATGCGTTTAAGGAGTAGGTTAAGATCGCATTGTTTTTGTAGCGGACAAGCACGCCCATCGTATCTTCAATATTAATGCCGTCACCGAACACGCTTTGATCGCGGCGGTAGCCGTCCTCATGCTCCGCATCCAAATACATCGCTTTCAAATGATCATTTTTGTCCAAATGCAGCGCAAATGGATCATTCTCAGCCAGCGGATTACCCGTTGCGCGCTCATAAAATTGCGTCTCCCCGCGCTGCTCTGCATTTTCGCGACCATAGAACAAGAGATCACCAAAGGCAAATACCGATTCCGGCTGCGAGCCAATCCAGAAGTTCACGAGATCAAAGTGATGCGTCGATTTGTGCACCAGCAAACCGCCGCTGTTCTGCTTGTTGCGATGCCATCTGCGGAAATAATCTGCGCCATGCTGCGTATTCAGCAGCCACTCAAAGTGAACGGAGGTTACTTTGCCGATTGTACCATTAGCAATCAGCTCTCTAGCCTTCGTATGATGCGGCGCATACCGATAGTTGAACGTCACACGCACATTGCGACCCGTCCGTTCAACCGCATCCAAAATTTGCTGGCATTTTTTCTCGTCCACCGTCATGGGCTTCTCGGTTACAACATCACAGCCAAGCTCCAGCGCACGAATAATGTACGTATGATGCGTCCGATCCATGCTCGTAACGATGACCGCATCCGGCTTCTCCTGCTCAATCATTTGTTCAAATTCATTTGATTTGTACGTTTTTACAGCCTCATGGTTATATTTATCAACTAATATGCGATTCGCATAGTCCATCCGAGTTTGGTTAATATCACAAAAAGCGAGCAGCTGCGACGTTTCTCTGAAATCGGTTGCAAGCGCACCGTAGAAAAATTCTGCCCTGCCGCCGCTGCCTACCAATACATACCGTTTTTTTGCCATACTCATTATTCCTCCTCGATTCCAATTACCTTCATATTACTGCATGATAGTGATATAATTCTCTGCATATCCTGCTCTATTTCAATCAAACACCGCTTATTTTGCGATAAAATCAAAAGGAGTACATCCCTAATGAGCATCCAGCCCGACATCTATAGCTTTGGCTCTATATCCGACCTATACATTGAGTATACGAAGCGAACAGCACCCTACACGATGGAATACAATCACTACCACGACTATTATGAAATTTACTATATGCTGTCAGGGCAGCGGATTTATTTTATACGTGACCGTTCCTATTCAGTTGAGCAAGGCGACCTCGTCTTTATTTCGAAGCATGAGCTGCACAAAACGATGCAATCCGGCGATGCCGCTCATGAACGAATTATCATACACTTTGATGATGCCATGTTGAGTAAATTGGTAGGAGCACATGCCAGCTTCTTATTGACGCCATTTGAACAGCAATCCCATATTATTCGTATGYCTATGCAAGAGCAGCTGGCGACAGCACAATTAATGAGTAGAACGCTCTCAGAGATCAGACAGCAGCCTGCTGGCTTCGAGCTGTTTCCTGCGTTTGCCGTAACAGAGCTTCTGCTGACTGCAGCTAGACATATTCAGCAGCATGAGCCAGTGCCTCTGCACCACGCCACTCCCATGCATGCCAAAATTTCAGAGGTTATCCGCTACATTAACGCTCACTTTGGGGAGACGCTTCGGCTTGACGAGGTCGCAAAACATTTTTTCATCAGTCCTTATTATTTAAGCCGCATGTTCAAGGAGCTGACAGGTTTTACCTTCTCCGATTACATCATTCTGACGCGCATGAAAGAAGCGCAGCGTCTGCTTCGCGAGTCCGATAGGAGCATTACCGATATTGCCGCTGCGGTTGGCTTCGATAACTTCTCCCACTTCGGTAAAACCTTTAAAAAGATTACCCGCATATCCCCGCGTCAATATCGGAAGCAATATATGTAAGAGAATTTAAGTCAAACAAATTTTTGTCGTAATTTCATACAAATTTGGTCATTAAATTACACTAAAAATAAGCATAAAACTATGTTAAATTATAGCTGTTGTCATAAATTTATATATGCAATGCAAATTCGCTAATAGATGCCCAGGGAGAGATGAACCTATGATTCGAATCGGTAAAATCAGTTATTGGCATGTACACGCATGGGATTATACGAAACAAGCTCAGGAGCACCCTGGTACGGAAATCGTTGCTGTATGGGACGAAATCGCGGAACGCGGTCAAGCAGCTGCCGAGAAGCTTGGCGTTACTTTTCATTCCGATCTTAATGAAATGTTGAGTCGCGATGATATTGACGCAGTTATTGTTGACGCTCCAACCTTCAGACACCAAGAGGTTATCGTAGCAGCGGCTAAAGCCGGCAAGCATATTTTCACAGAGAAAGTTATTGCCCCAACTCTTAAAGAAGTAAATGTTATACTAGATGAAGTAGCTAAAAATAATGTAAAATTAACTGTATCGTTGCCTCGTCTAAATGACGGCTATACACTGGCGATTCGCGATATTTTGTCACAAGGCGTACTTGGAAAAATCACACTCGTTCGTGCTCGTCTCTCACATAACGGAGCAACAGCGAACTGGCTGCCTGAACACTTCTACAACCTAGAGCAATGCGGCGGCGGCGCTTTAATCGATTTGGGCTGTCACCCTATGTATTTGACTAGACTTTTCTTGAATGAAATGCCAAAAGAGGTTTCTGCTCACTTTGGTTATTTGACTGGCAAAGAAGTAGAAGATAACGCAGTTGCGATATTGAACGCGCCATCTGGAGCAATCGGAATCGTAGAAGCCGGCTTCGTTAACAATCATTCACCATTTACGCTTGAGGTGCATGGAACTGAAGGAACGCTATTGTATGGCAATCCTGAGAGCCAGCTGCTGCTTCGCACTTCTACACCAGGAGCACAATCATCTGAGCAATGGACGGCACAAGTGATTCCGCCGAACAGAGAAAGTGCATTTGACCAATGGGTACAGCACATCGAGAACAACACGTCCGCTGACGAAAATGTAAGCCTTGCCATTGACTTAACAAAGCTGATGGAAGCTTCAAACCGTTCTGCTAATGAGCACCGTGCAATCCGCATCGATGAGCTGAGCGAGTAATACGACACACATAATTTGAACGACTCCAAGGAGTGATCGGCATGCCTAACTTCCCGTATGAGGTCATGCATGAACGCCAGGATGCGCTTGAACGCCTGGAGCTGTGCATCAGATGGGGACCCTACGACATCCATGTACTGCGCTTCCATCTGACGCAATTTCCTCCCGGCAGAATGATTGGATTTCATAAGCACGCGGAATATGAATTTCACTTCATACCGCAGGGCAAAGGAAAGGTCATTATTAGCGACCAGGAGTATGCGTTAAAACCTGGCATGCTTTATTTAACCGGACCTGAGATCATGCATTATCAAGAAGCAGACCCGCTTGAAGCGATGGATGAGCTTTGTCTACATGTCGATATCATTGATCGCACCGAGCAGAATAACGGCGAGGATGTTCATTCCTATGACGACTGGGAAGCTGCTGAAGCACGAAATTGTATCGAGAAGCTCAAGGCGCTTCCATTGTATCCAACAATGGATCTTCATCAAGCGATGCCTCGCTTTCTTGAAGCGTATCAAGCTTGCAACGATAATTTTGTCGGCAGCTATACTACCATTAAGCAGACAGTTATCCAGATTTTAATGCGAGCGGTTCGCGCTTATGAAACAGCAAGTGAACAGAAGCATTTTCCAACGCGGGATATGAAGGCTTATCGTTATCGACTCGCCTTGGAGTATATTTACGCTAACTATGACGGCTTCATCACGCTTGAGGACGTTGCGGACAAGCTTAATTTAAGCTCACGGCAAATTCAGCGATTATTCAAGGAGCTT
Organism: Paenibacillus sp. 01T424; assembly: GCF_056398745.1. Classification (NCBI taxonomy): domain Bacteria; kingdom Bacillati; phylum Bacillota; class Bacilli; order Caryophanales; family Paenibacillaceae; genus Paenibacillus; species Paenibacillus sp. 01T424. The sequence goes on from NZ_JBFTPZ010000003.1 coordinate 136,735, forward strand.
CATCATGGACATACATTCAGCCGTATTCTTGAAGACATCAGGCTAGCTGTCGTATGCCGTGAGCTGCTCGAGAGTTCGCATTCGGTGGAGAAAATAGCTAAGTTATCCGGTTTTGCCGGCGGCAACTATTTACACGCTGTATTTCGCAAGAAATTCGGCGTCACTCCTTCCGAATATCGCAGGAATGCTCGTCAAACCGTTTCTCAATAAAAAAATTCATTATACTACTAGGAGGCTTTATAACATGTCTAAAGTATACAAACTTGCTATTATTGGCTGTGGCGGAATTGCAAACGGTAAACATCTACCAAGCTTGAAGAAACTTAAAAACGTTGAAATCGTTGCATTTTGCGATATCGTTGAACAACGTGCGATTGACGCAGCTGCTCAATACGGCGCAGAAGACGCGAAAGTATACACGGATTACACGGAGCTGTTGAACGATTCTTCCATTGAAGTTGTTCACGTATGTACACCAAACGATTCACATGCGAACATTGCCATTGCTGCGCTTGAAGCTGGCAAACATGTTATGACTGAAAAACCTATGGCCAAAACAGCTCACGATGCACAACGTATGGTTGACGCTGCTCGCCGTACTGGCAAGAAACTTACTGTTGGCTACAACAACCGTTTCCGTCCAGACAGCCAACACTTGAAAAAATTGTGTGAAGCTGGTGAGCTTGGTGACATCTACTACGCGAAAGCGCATGCTGTTCGTCGCCGTGCAGTTCCAACTTGGGGCGTTTTCCTTGACGAAGAAAAACAAGGCGGCGGACCGCTTATCGATATCGGTACTCACGCACTTGATTTGACGCTTTGGATGCTTGACAACTACAAGCCAAAAGTAGTGCTTGGTACTTCTTACCACAAGCTTTCGCAACGTGAGAACGCTGCTAATGCATGGGGCCCTTGGGATCCTGCGAAGTTCACGGTTGAAGATTCCGCATTTGGTATGATCGTTATGGAAAACGGCGCTACAATCGTGCTTGAATCCAGCTGGGCACTTAATACACTTGAAGTTGACGAAGCAAAATGTACGTTGTCTGGTACTGAAGGCGGCGCGGACATGAAGGATGGCCTTCGCATTAATGGCGAGAAGCATAGCCGTCTATTTGCAACAAAGGTTGATCTGAATGCAGGCGGAGTTGCTTTCTACGATGGCAAAACAGAAAGCGATGCTGATCTCGAAATGAGAATGTGGCTGAAAGCTATTGAAGAGGACACTGAGCCTGTTGTTACACCAGAGCAAGCTTTTGTCGTTTCTCAAATTCTTGAAGCGATTTATGAATCATCCAAAACCGGCAAAGCCGTATATCTATAAGCTACACAAAAGGAACTGCCTCGCTTGGTCTATACAGACTTTGCAGGCAGTTCTTTTTTTTATACCCCTATTGAATTACTCATTAACGAAAAAAGAGGCCAATAAAATGACAGGAGCATTATAATCAATCGCGTATTCATTGCTCGAATAAGAACCTCTTACATCCAAATAAGCCATGGCAGGTGCGAGACTATCCTTGACCGCATCCAAATCAGGATCTCCGCCGTAACGATTCGGACCTCCAACGACCAAGCCTGGAATTAATACTCCAGTAGCTGCATTAATGCGGTGATGAGGCTCCAGCGGGTATTGACTGCCTATTCCCGTCACATAACTAAACCCCGTTGCACTGCGGCCAAATACATGATGCAGCTGCTCAAGCGCAGTAGCTCTGAAGCTAGCTTCTTCAGGCTTCATTAGGTTTGCAATCAGAAGGATACAGCCATAAGCAGCTCCGGATTTCACCGATGCCCACGTGTATTCCTCTGCGTTCAATAGGTTGAAATAGCCGTCTGCTTCGGATCTTGCAACAAGCTCCTTCGCTCGATCAATTACTGCTGTACGAATAAGCTCCTTCCACTGCTCATCCGCTTTCTCCGCACGATAGTACGCCCATTGACCAAGCAGCTGGGCATTCGCCCAGTTGACCGCCTGTGGGGAGCTCTTCAACAAATAATCAAACCGACTAGTAAGCACGTCGCTATAGCTGCTATTTCCCGTAGTGCGAAACAGCTCAGCAAGTGCCCACATCCTCTCTTCTGCGTCGGTTTGCTTGCCATATCCGCCAGAGCCGTTATCCTGCATCGGATCCTGCCGGAAAGCAGCGACTTCGTTTGCGCTCAAGTAACTCTGTGCTTTCTCAGCCGCAGCTAACAGTCGATTTGAAAATTTTTCGTCGAAGGGTTTATATATTCGGGACGCCAGCGCTGTTGCACCCGCAAATTGAGCAGTGCCATACGTCGACAAACCAAATACATAACGAGTTTGCGTATCCGTATCTGGTGTAACAAATCCAGTCCATGCGGAGCCGCTCACTTTATGATAAACCGCACCGTCTGCACGCTGCATGCGCAGCATCCATTCCAGCTCATAACGCACCTCTTCCAAAATATCAGGAAGCGAGGAATTCGCATTCTTTAACCCTTCAGGAAGCTTAAGCTGTCCCGCAGGAAATGCTTCTGGATTGAGATCATAAGCGAGCAGCAGCTGAGCAACTGTAACAGCTGCTGGAGGTATGTATTTCCCATAATCACCCGCGTCGTACCAGCCGCCAGATACATCAATGAGATCACCTTTATGCGATACTCCATCATCAAAGAAGATCTCTGCTTGCGCATCTTGTAAATGTCCTGCTGTCTGCTTCAGCTTCGTAATCGGATCGTCGATCGTTACGCCCGAACGCTGCAATGTATAAGATCTGAGCAGCGCAGCGAGCGCATCATCATATGGAGCATCTCCAATGACAAAAGGGTAAGAACTGCCCGCCCCAGCGACTAGCAGCTTATATTCTCCAGCCGTTTGGAAGCTGGAGAAATCCGCTCTTCTTATTGTCTTTTGTGATGCTGCATCCGCAAGCGGCTCAGATAAGCTGCCCGTAAACATCGTGTTGCCATTGCTGTCTACTAACGAGAATTCCGCTTCGCTTGGCAACTCACCCTCCACGATGGCAAACTTCGCATGCGCTGTTCCATAGCCAACCTGATCCACCTTCACTTGCATTCCTTGCTTAATTTCTGGCTGCGAGTCAGGTTCCGTTGCAATTGGCAATTCAGCATTGTTTATTGGAGCATTTCCTTGTTCCTGCTGCTTATTCAATGTATTCCCGCCTTCTGACCCTGATAACAGTCGAAATGATATCGTCACGACTAACAAAAGAGTAATGATTCCGCCTATGACATACAAAGTACGTCTGCGTATGCTCATCAGCCACCGCCAATTTTATTTTGTTCTGCCTTACAGATTCATAGGAGCGCCGTTATGATCAATAAAAAGCGCATCTGCTTCCGTTTTCCGCTCGACGATGTTCAAGATGCCAGCTGCAGATACTGTCGCATCTCCAGGTGCTTGCTCGCCTCCCATATCTGTTCTAATCCAGCCGGGATGAAGTGCATGAACAACAATGCCTTGCGGTGCAAGCTCATTCCGCAGCTGTGCCGAGAACATGTTCAGAGCAGACTTTGACAGCGCATACGAATAGTCGCCGCCATAAGCGCCTGTAAAGCTTCCTGCTTCCGAGCTAATATTAATGATGCTTTGCCGCTCTCCTTGACGAAGCATAGGCAAAAAATGCTTGAGCACGACGATCGGCCCAAAAAGATTAGTCTGGAACGATTGCTCTACTTGCTCCAAGTCGAGCTGCTCCAGCTTCTGATCCCGTCCCAGCAATATCGCTGCACTGTTTATAACCGCATCCAGACTGCGTACTCGGTTTTCCGCTTGCTCGGAAGCGTAGCGAACCGAATTCTCATCCGCAACATCAAGCGGCAGGATCGTTACTTGATCCGGAAATTTTGTGAGCAGCTCTTGCAAGCCCTCTGCGGATGATCCCGGGCTGCGAACCCCAGCTAACACATAATGCCCTCGTTCGCACGCTTCACTAGCAATCGCTAAGCCAAGACCTCGATTGGCGCCTGTAATTAATATGTTCATACCGCTCATTCCTCCTGTTCATTCATCACCTATATTGGGAAACTCGTTATCGCATTATTTACTTTTTATCGTTTTCCAGCAGCTCCAGCATGATCTTCAAATTTTTAAAAGTATCCATATAAGCGTATCGTCCGCCGGTATACTCTCCCTTTTGAACCAATGCCATTCCGTTTTTCTCCATGGATGCTACAATTTCTTTCATGCCGTCAACGACGAACGCGATGTGATGCGGGCCTTCACCATGCTTGTCGAGATGCTCTCTCCACGTACTAGGATGTTCATCCGGCTCGATAAGCTCAAGCTGCAAGGAACCCATATCAAAAAAAGCAAGCTTGGCGCGAGCCACTGACGATTCACCATTGTATTCCGTTTGTGCTTTATCCACCGTGTCTGTCCAAAACCAATTCGGCTTTTCAATTCCAAAAAAATCGGCATACGCCTGCGACGTTGTATCAATATCATGAACTAATAATCCAATTTGAGTTACTGTACGTGTTCCAATCAAGTTTTTATCCATGCCCGTTTCCCCCTGTAGGTTGATTTTATCGTTATAAGTGCTGTAAAAGCCGTGTAATCACTATTCAATATCTGGATACTCCAATTCATTGAAATTCCTTCACCTACATCCGCATTCCCCCTCTCACAAAGCTACAACATGTGAACGCGCGTTCATTTGAAAGTAAAAAATAATGTGCAGTTCAAACCTGACATTAGAAGCCATTATGCAAATCATAACGACCTCTAACTACGTAGGTCTTGGTCTTAACTATGAATCTTCCCTTGCCCTTTGACAGGAATCACGGACAACAAGCTCCGTGCTTGCCGCAACCGGCTGATAGTCGCCCGAACCATTCTCAATGCTGGAGATCAAGGTTTTCGTTAATTTGTCCATCATGTCTGCAAAATCAACCCGAATCGTCGTTAATGCCGGACTGGAATGTGCACTCAATATATGGTCATCAAAACCTATGATCGATACATCCTGCGGCACACGAATACCGGATTCCTTCAATGCTCGAATAGCTCCGAATGCAACGCTGTCGTTTGCCGCAAATATCGCTGTCGGCAGCTCCATCTTGGATTTCATAAATTCCTTAATAGCCATGTAGCCGCTTGATTCGTTAAAATCTCCCGGCAGCATCCACTGCTGCACGAGCGGTAATTGATGCCTTGCCATTGCTGCTTGAAAGCCGCGCCACTTGGATGGTCCGGAGTATCTATTCATATCTCCGTTAATCATGCCAATTCGCTCATGGCCCAAGCTGACTAAATAATCAATCGCTTGCCCTACACCCGTTTCGTTGTCAAAGTTGAACACAATACGATTGGATTCGGTCCGTCCTGGCAAGTGCTGATCTACGATTGCCACCATAAATCCTTCGGCTATAAGTTCTTCAATAAGCGGTTCATGATTAGCTGCTCCAATGAACACGCCTCCATCGATTCTGCGCTGATAGAAGCTCTCCTTAATCGTACGAGCCTCATTCTGATCTTTCATATCGTGAACGATATGAGTCAGCACATAATATCCATGCGAAGAAGCGTTTTCAATAACCCGGGCAAGCAGCAAGCTTGAAATGCTGTCGCCGGATACTCGCCCGGAATCGGCCATAAACAAACCAATCGTTCGCGTGCGTTTGCCTGCCAGCACCTGCGCGGATAGATTAGGGTAATAATTGTATTGCTGAATGACCTTTAATACCTTTTGCTTCGTCTGCTCAGGAACATTCGCATAATTGTTAATAACACGGCTGACCGTGCTTCTGGAAACACCTGCTAGCTTAGCAATTTCCGTACTATTAATTTCCTTGCTCAATCCTAGTCCCTCTTTCCGTAAACACGCGTTTATGAAAATATGGTACCAATGTTCCGAAGCGCTGTCAATTCATAATTGCAAGCTGCTTTAAAGATATTAAAATAGAAGCAGCCTCAAAGGTTTCCCTGAGGCTGCTTCTTATATAAATACAACACTGACAGCCGAAATATCAGTACATCTGATCATTCATCGCATTCGGAAATTCATCAATAAACACGTTCCAGTCAAGCGGCAGCTCCTCGTCTCTCAGCAAGCAGTGGTCGAGCGAATCGGTCAGCTGCTTACGATTCATCGCGATGCCGATAAGTACAAACTTATTAACACGATCACCATATTCCTCGTGCCATACGTTTGCCAGCTCTGGGTCTTCGAGCAGTAATTCTTCTCGTTCCGCATCCGGCAATGCAGCAGCCCATAAACCAGCCGGTCCAAACTGTATGGAAGGCCCTGCTTGGCTCAAGCTTTGTGCATACGCGCTACGAGTCGCAAGCCATACAATACCTTTGGCTCGAACGACTTCCTCTGGCCAGCGCTCCATCCAAGCTTTAAGACGCTGCGGATGAAATGGCTTCGCACGTTCGTATACGAAGGAGGATATGCCGTACTCTTCCGTTTCAGGTGTATGTGATGGAGCTTCCAATTCCTTAATCCACCCTGCTGAACGACTAGCTTCGTCAAAATTAAACAACGACGTATTTAAAATTTCTTTCGGATTAACTTCGCCTTTGGAAGTACGAATAAACTTGGCGCGCGGCTGCATGGTCCGGAGAACCCCTTCTAGTTCCGCCAATTCCTCATCATCAACAAGATCACATTTGTTCAAAATAAGCACATCGCAAAACTCGATCTGATCAATCAACAAATCAACTACCTCGCGTGTATCGTCTTCGCCAACGGCTTGACTGCGATCAAGCAATGTTTCACCTGATGCGTAATCATGCCAGAAGCGATAAGCATCAACAACCGTTACCATACAATCCAGCCTGCAATATTGTGTTAAATCAATCCCTTGCTCTTCATCGATATAGGAGAAGGTCTGAGCTACGGGAACAGGCTCACCAACACCCGTTGATTCAATCAGAATATAATCAAAGCGATTTTCTTTCGCTAAGCTCTCTACTTCCTTAAGCAAATCTTCCCTAAGCGTGCAGCAAATACAGCCATTGGACATTTCGACAAGCTTTTCTTCTGTCCGTGACAAGCCGCCCCCATCTTTAATAAGACTAGCGTCTATATTCAATTCACTCAAATCATTTACGATAACAGCGACTTTCAAGCCATCGCGATTATGTAGGATATGATTCATAATCGTCGTCTTGCCAGCACCCAAATATCCGCTCAATACAGTTACAGGCAGTTTTTTAACAGTCATCATTGGCACCTCCAATTAATTTAAGCTTTCGATTAAACGTAATAATTACGATTATATAGCAAATAAAAAAAGCGAATTCAATTAATAGTAATCATTACGCTTAATGAGTATAACGATATCTCGCTCACTCGTCAAGATCGTATTCATTACAATTAAACAACTATGCTTTTTGTCCCATTTATCTTTTTTCCATGAAAACCAAACTTAATTGAGCATTGATTAATTTTGTTCGGAATATCTCATATCCTGCTATTTTATAAAGTTGAATGTATTATTTCCCCCATCCGAATACCATCTATATCCGTATTATCATTTAACACGACTAGTTTATTGCTGTTCGGCTCCAATAGCTTGAAAATTTGCATCTTTTCCTTCTTTTTATGATTATGGTTCCACACGTACATTCTCATAAAGATTTGTTTGTAATTCTCTTTTTCAAATCCAAGCTTCTGTACAATAAATCTTTTTGCACGAATGCACACAAGAGAGTCTCCCTACTTTATTCAAGTTCATTCTCTCTAATCTTCAGTCATATCCGCCTTCTGCTTCTGGCAGTTTCTGATAGGCTTCCTTCCCTGCAACGATTTGATGAATGAACTGTCGCAGTTCCAGCAACTGCTTCGCATCCTTTGTTAACTCGCAATATTTCTCGGTCCAAGTAAATGTCTTGGATTCCCCGTTTATACTAACTTCCCAGCTGTCTTCCCCGTAAGGAGTCCGTTCACACCCTATAGCAGCAGGCTTTAAGTTTTTTGTTCCCACTATATTTATTTCTCTCATTTTCTCATAAATGCTGCGCATCTCTTCTGTCGTAAACGCAATTTTTGCAGATGCAGTCCCGTTCATCACTAAATCCTTTGTAGCCGTATCTAGGAAAGTATTAATTTCGTTTTTGTTCACTTCGCTGTATCCGTAACGCACCATGAAATCAAAATCACTCGGCATTTCTTTAGGCATATTGTTTGATTCTATAACGATATCATTTGTTGGTTGATGCTGATCAACCGTGTTTATCCCTGCACTCGTCCCCTTGCTGCAACCACTTGCGATAACTGCAAATAGGAGTAAAACTGAGCATAAACGTTTCATTTTAATGCCCCCCAATTGAATTTATGCAATGTTAAAGACGTAATTGGGAGATATTAGTTGCATCTATCCCTCTCGTTCCTTTGTGAAATTATACATATCCTCGCACCTCGCTAAGTGTATGATCATTATACAAAAAAAGCCGATGACCCCTTTGCTTTGGATTCATCGACCTATTATCATTTGTCTATTCAAACAGTCGTTTGCCGATCTCCCAATGATAGCCAAACGGATCCGCTACACGACCAATACGCCAGCCATGTTCTTCATTTATAGGTGCAATTTCTGTTGCTCCCGCAGCGATAGCCAATTCGAATAAGGCATCGGGGTCGTTGACCGTGATAACCATCCGGAAGAAGCCACGACCTACCATTGCGGGTATAGCGGCAGCCTCTTCTTGAATCCAAAAATTCGCTCCTCTAACGGAAAGCTCAGCAATAGCTATATTCCCGTCTCCGTCCTCTAACCGATAAAGCTCGACTGCACTAAATGCCGCTTTATAAAACTTTATTGCCTCGGCCGCATTGTTGACCGACAGCCACGGTGCAATACTAGCCTCAGAAGAATCTAATCTGCGCGCGCTACACATTAACATTATAGGAGAGCTGCAGTTCATCCCCTGGCAGGCCGCGAATGCCCCAGTTATATTTTGGAGTTTCAAAAATTGTTATTTCGATATCTTCAGGAGAAATATGCAATTGTGCTTGAATGTGATCAAAGAGCGAACGAATAAGCTGTTTTTTGGAATCGATGGAACGACCTTCAAATACGCTTATTTCGATAATCGTATACGCCTCGGTTCGTCCAGGAGCGTAATAAAAATCTTCTTTCTCCATTGCGAAAAAACGATGAAACTTCTTATCGAGCGGCATTTTAAATACATCCACTACACAGGAATGAATAACTTCTGATAATTGCTGTTTTATCGGATTTAATTGATCCTTAAGTCCAAAAACTTTCACCTGAGCCATTCTACTAATCTCACCTTTCTAATTCCAATGGTTGTTAGTGTAATCTTGTATTTTTAGTAAAATTATAGCACATGCAATTAGAATAAATCTCCTATGCTGAGCCAAACCAAGCATGGCTTAGCAGACGAATGCCTTCTTCAATATCATCCTCACTCATTCCGCCAAATCCAAGCCATACAAAGGATGCCGGACAGCGCTCACTATCCATCCAATGTACATTCGGAGAATACACTTTTACCCCATTTTCTGCTGCCCGTTCGATCAGCTGGCCGCTTTCTCTGTCCTTAACATCAAGCAGCAAATGCAGTCCTGATTTGCTCCCAATGATACTTACACGATCACCCATATACAGTGATATCGCAGTAACTAAAGCTTTATGCTTCGCTTGATACAGTCTTCTCATTTTGCGTATATGCCCAGCAAAATGTCCGCGATTCATAAACAAAAACACGGCCTGCTGAATGATAGGTGATGCAGGCTGACTGTAAACGGAAAATATCTCATCCCGCTTTTCCAGCATGTTTGTTGGCAAGACGATATAGCTTAATCGGGCCGCAGGCAAAAACGATTTCGAAAATGTCCCCAAATAAACGACACGTTCTCCTGAGTCCAATGCTTTAAGAGAGGGAATCGGCTGGCCAACATATCGGAACTCACTATCGTAATCATCCTCGATAATGACAGCGTCGTTTTGGTTTGCCCACTGAAGCAGCTTCATTCGTTTCTGTACTGACATCACCATGCCTAATGGAAATTGATGTGATGGTGTCACATACACTGCGTTGACATTGCTTGTTTGCAGCTCTTCTATGTTCAAGCCATCAGAATCGACCGAAATGGGCGTAATTTCGCAGCCATGATTTTTAAAAATCGTTCGAACGCCATTATAGCCGGGTTCTTCCATAGCTATGTTTTGCCCCCCTAGAGACAAAAACTGCAATAACATGCTTACGGCATGTTGTGTTCCTGAACAAATGATAATTTGATTGGAGCTGCACGATACTCCGCGAGATTGAAATACGTATTTTGCAATTTCTTCCCTAAGCTCCTCTTCTCCTTGTGGATGTCCATAACCCAATATTCGATAAGGGTCACCATTTAAACCATCCGACAAACATTTTTTCCATATCTTCATCGGGAAGCGATGCCATTCAATATCACCATAGTTAAAATCATACCGATACCTTTTCCAATTAACATCTTTAGTGGAACTTACTTGAACTGAATCTCGATTTGTATTCACATCCTCTAACGGCAGCACTCTTATTCCATTACGACTTTTACTATCCACATACCCTTCTGCAAGCAGCTGCTGATAAGCAGCTTCTACAGTGTTTTTGCTAATCTTCAAATAGTGCGCCAACTCACGAATCGATGGAAGCTTAGTACCTTCAGCCATTGATCCAGATTCAATTTGATTCTTAATATACGTATACAGCTGCGAGTATAAAGGATGTTTTCCCTGCTTATCGAGTAAAGGAGTAATCTCAATCATATGCAGCACCTGACCCCATGAAATATTCGGAATCTGCCCCTTTTCACAGGGACAATTGTTCATTATTATTACATTATCATAAAGACAAAGGGTGTGCCTAAATATGTTTCCTGTAAGATTACAGAAAAGAGAGTGTACTGATCAGGGCAAGATTCAAACCTTTTTGTTAAACGCAAAAACAGGATTCCTTGGCCTATCTGCCGCTGGAATCCCTTACGTTGTTCCGTTAAATTTCACTTGGCTGAACGACACGGTTTATTTTCATGGTGCTGCTGAAGGGCGGAAAATCTCCTATATCGAGCAAAATCCTGAAGCTTGTTTTACCGTGAGCGAAGAATATGGAACATTAACTGACCCCGTACCTGCTCATACCGACACCTCTTATATGAGCGTTATGGTTTCTGGGAAAATACAGTTTGTTAATGAAATAGACGAGGCTGCAAAAGCTATGCAAAGCATGCTGGACAAATATGTGCCTGGCTACTATAAACAACCGTTGTCCAAATCGCATTTCGAAAAATATGAATCTTCCTTGGGGAGTAAAACTAAAGTATTTAAATTAATAGCTGCTTCCATCTCTGCAAAAGAAAACGAGAAGATAGAGAGCGCTATGTTTTATCCAGGTAAAACGGTACACAACGATTTGTAATAACGGTTAGACAACTAAAGAAATCATCATTACCGATGAGCAATCGTCAATTGGAACTTTTGCCTTGAACCGCCTTCGGGACCGTTTGGAATCGATTCCTCCAAGGGAATGAAACCAAATTTCTCATAAAGGCGCCTTGCAGGCATCCCGTCTGGAATATCGTCGCCAAATGTTGTGACTGCTATTTCTGAAGGAACATCTATAAGCGCTAGAACATGATTCAGCAATGCCGATGCCACGCCTTTATTTCTTGCTTTAGCGGAGACAGACAACCAACCGATTTTGTAGCTTGGGGCGTTAGATGTAGAAAGCAATAGTCCCCCTAACAGGCTGCACCCTGGCGAACCATCATATTCCCGCACGCAGAACGCGCGATTTTGATGTATATTTCTCTCTAGTGCCAGAACAAAGTTTGGATCATCTACCATTGGGCCAAAGAGGTACTCCACCTCAGCAGCCAGCTCTAACCATCCATTTAGATCTTCTAATGTTGCGTTTACGACATTCATTTATTATGTCTCCCTTTAACTGCTTCCTGAACAAAAAACCGAAAGATAGACACTTTATAAAAAAGCGTCTTGTCTCTCGGATTTTTGCTTATCTATCTATTTCATTTTAAAGCATTCTGCTTAATAACGATATAAGTGACGATCTTCTTTTTCACGAATCCATACCTGCATGAAGCCCGCATCTCGGTTATCCCATGCATAATAAGGAATAAATAAACAAGCGCTGCCTTCAGCCACTTTTCCTTTCAGAACAGTCACGCCGCCAAGCCATTCTGCTCGGTGCTCAATGAATAGCGGGTCATGTGCTGCAAGAGAAAATTCATCGTAGGATAACTCCATATTATCAGTCTGCTCCATGCAGTACACCACAGGTCCGCGCTGCAGAGCTATTCTTCCAATGTTAGCCTCCACCTCCGGCCGTGACCGAATAACTTCAACCGGCATATCCAGCTCTAATACAATGGAGTCTCCCGGTGTCCAGCAGCGATTCAATACGAGATAACCATTTTCGATCTTTCCTTCCGATGGCTGCGGGTGCTCCCCTAGAAGCGATAGCTTATATCCTCTGCACCAGCCAGGAACACGAAGCCGGATCTCGAACGTTTCCGCTTGATCCAAGCTTACCGCAACTTCGATTTTTCCATCCCAAGGGTACGCGGTTGTCTGCTTAAGTTTGACGGTTGTCCCACTTTTTATTTCCAAAGCAGTTTCCCCGTTCATGTATTGATTGACGACTACTCCAGCATCCTTAGCAGCATAAGCATATTGTCCAATGGATGGTAAAAATCTAACTAGGTTAGTCGGGCAGCAAGAAGTGCCAAACCAATCCACGCGGTGATGCTCGCCATTTGATGCAAGCGGATTGACGTAGAAAAATTTGTCGCCAGACAACGAGATTCCGGCTAAAGCGCCATTGTACATTTCCCGCTCTACAACATCGGCATATTTGGCATCGCCAAACAACAAGTTCATCCGGTGATTCCAAAAAACCATAGCGATCGCCGCACAGGTCTCGCAATAAGCCGAATCATTCGGCAAATCGTAATCATGTGTAAAGCCTTCATTATGCTGAGACGGCCCGATGCCGCCTGTCACATACATATTCCTTTCAACCGTATGCGACCAAACGCGGTGCAGCGCATCAATATACGTCGGATCACCGGAAGCATGCACGACATCAGCCATCGCGGTGTACAAATACATCGCTCGTACAGCATGTCCTGTTACCTTCTCGATATCTCGAACAGGTACATCATCCTGGCAGTACGCAGGGCCCCATTCCTCTTTGTCCCAAATGGCACCTTTACCATGACCATGACCACGTTCTTCAAGCAGCCAAAGCGCCAGCTTCCAATAACGATCCTCGTTGGTCGTGCGGTAAAGCTTCACAAGCGCAAGCTCAATCTCCTCATGCCCCTCCACCCAGTGCCGCTTGCCAGGGCCAAATACGCGATCATAATGATCAGCCATTTTGCATGCTACATCCAGCAGCTTCCGCTTGCCTGTCGCTTCGAAATAAGCAACCGCTGCTTCAATCAGATGGCCGCCATTATACATCTCGTGTTTTTCCATATCCGACCATTTGAGATCAGGCGCTTCAAGCGTGTAATAAGTACTTAAATATCCATCCGCTTCCTGCGCCGCAGCTATGAGATCAATAATGCGATCGATCTCTGCTTCCAGTACTGGATCACGATCCGTCATAAGTGCATAAGCGGCACCTTCAAGCACCTTATACACATCGGAGTCGTTATAATACATCCCTTCAAATTTGCCTTCCAGCAGTCCGCCTGCTATTGCAAAATTGTCAATTCGGCCTGTCTCCTCGCATTTGACTAAACATGCCTTCATCGTAATATTTTTGATAACTTCCAGCCGCGGCCTCCAGAAAGCATCATCGATCTCAACTTTCGTAAAGGGCACGTTTTGCCAGCCTTTTATCGCCTTCGTTTCCGTTAATGTCATGTCTAACCATCCTTTCATCGCTAATTGTTATCCTTTCAATCCCGTTAACGTAATGCCTTCCAGAAAATAACGCTGGCCGATTAAAAATACGAGCACGCAGGGCATAACGACAGTTGCTGAAGCCGCCATGAGCAAATCCCATTGCGCTGTATAGCTGCCTTGAAACATTTGCAAGCCAAGTGCTAGCGTAAAGCGGCTGTCACTCTTCAAATAGATAAGCGGCCCCATAAAGTCATTCCATGAACCTAAGAAGGTAAATAGCGCAACGACGATAACAGCCGAACGGCTAAGCGGCATAAGAATACGCCAGTAAATTTGAAAATAATTAGCCCCGTCCACAAAAGCAGCCTCGTCAAAGTCACGCGGAATCGTCATGTAGAATTGGCGCAGCAGGAAGATATTAAAGATACCTCCGCCAAAGAACGCCGGTACGATAAGGGGATAGAACGTATCATAGAAGCCCAGCGTTTTCCATCCGAGAAAGCTCGGAATTAACGTAACCGCAGCAGGCAGCATCATGCTGGTCATGAGGATTGCAAAAATGGTGTCTCTGCCTTTCCACTGAATACGAGAGAAACCAAAGGCTGCGATCGTACTCGTCAGCACAGTTCCGATAATAACGCTGAACACAATAATAAGCGTATTTTTGAAAAATTGTCCGAAAGGCAGCACAGTAAGTGCTCTCTCGTAGTTATCCCATTTAAAAGGATTTGGAATCCATTCCGGCGGCATAACGAAAATTTGCGACAAATCCATCACTGAGCTTCGAATCAGCCAAACGAACGGAATGATAAACATAACTGAAATAATAATAAGGGCCGCATAACCTGCTGTCAGCTTGAGTTTGGACTCTCTCATGATTTTTCCCCCTCGTAGTAAACCCAAGATTTCGAGGTTTTGAATACGATAAACGTAAAGAACAAAATAATGATAAATAGAATCCATGCCAGGGCAGATGCATAACCCATCTCTGTATCACGGAATGCTGTACTCCACAAATAAAACACGAAAAATAAACTTTTATTATTAGGCCCGCCCTGTGTCAAAATGTAGGCTTCGCTAAACACCTGGAAAGAACCGATAATCGTCATGATGGTATTAAAGAAAATTGTTGGCGTTACCATCGGGATCGTAATATGGCGCAGCTTATGCATCCATCCTCCGCCATCGACATCAATGGCTTCATAGTACTGCTTCGGAATACCCGAAAGCCCCGCTAGAAAAATAATGACCGTGCCGCCTATTCCCCAAAGCGTCGTTAAGACAACAGATGGAATAACACTGCTCTCGCCAAACAACCAGTTGCTTGTCGGCAAATGAAGCCATGCGAGCACCGTATTGACTAAACCAAGGTCTGGATTAAGCAGCCACAGCCATATCATGGACGATGCAACCGCTGGAACGATACTTGGTAAATAAATAATGGTGCGGAACAACGATCTACCCTTTACATTCATATTAAGGAGCAGCGCCAGCAGAAAAGAGATGATGATGACGGCAGGTACCCGCAGAATAACAAAATAGAAGGTAACGCCTAGTGATTTATAAAATAAATCATCTTCACCTGAGAAAAGCTTGGCGTAATTATCGAAACCAATAAATGAGGTTGTATCTTTGAACACGCTATAATCGGTTAAACTGAGCACCAAACTAGCAATCATAGGTCCGAGCGTAAATATGATGAAGCCTAGTATGGCAGGAGCTGTAAACAATAACCCGTAGAATAACGCCTTACGCTCTCTTATGCGACTTTTTTTACTGGCTGCTGGAATGGTTTGCGCAGGAATATCCATGCCCATACTTGCCTCCTATCCTAAGAAGACGGCGGTCTTCAGGAAGAACGCCGTCAATCTGACTATAGTTCTTTCTTTAAATGATTATTGTACATCACGACGTCCTTGAACCTGTGCTTGTGCTTTCGCAGCGATAGAATCCATTGCCTCTTGAGCGGTTTGCTGGCCTAACCAAACTTTATCGAGTGCTGGATTAACGATATCCATAATTTTATTAAAGTTTTTCACATAAGCGGTTGGTGTTGCATGGCTGTTGCTCAATACCATCTCRACGACCGCATCTTTGTAGCCCGATGGGCGAGAAGGCAGGTTTTCAGTCCATCTGGTTAGGTAAGATTCATCCGTGTACCACTCTTTATGAGATGGCATCCAAGTGCCGGCAGTTAGCAGCTCGATTGAAGCTTCTGGATCAATCAGCGCCTTCAAGAGCTCCCATGCTTCCTCCGGATGTTTCGTTGATTTAAACATCGAAAACATGCCAGAAACGACAGTCGTCATCGGCTGTTTCATCACGGGAAGCACGCCAACGTTAAAATTGAATTTGGATTGTGCCAGGCTTGTGCTTGCCCATTGACCATCAAATGCCATCGCTACTTTTTTGGTTTGCAGCGCAACGTTGGTGCCTGGTATATTTTTCGCTTGAACAGGTGACGGTGCTACATGATGAACATTAATAAGATCGGAAATCTTCTGAATAGCTTCTACAGCTTCTGGCTGGTTCAGAGCAAAGGTTTTGCCGTCCTCAGACAAGAAGTCTCCGCCATTTGAATAGATGAAGTTGCTGTATGCGCCCCACCAAGTTGGTACGTTGACTCCGAATTGTTTAATATTTTTAGGATCAAAGCCTTCTTCTGTCGCATTCTTGCCTTTGTTGTCCATCGTAAGTTTCTTCGAAACCTCTACGAACTGATCCCATGTCCACGCTTCAGAAGCTTTGGCTGGCGGAGGTGTTAAGCCTGCATCCTTAAATACATCTTCGTTATAAAATAAAGCAAAAGATTCTGGGCCAGGCGCAATACCGACTACATTGCCTGGCTCCGAGGAATACATAATGTTAGGAACGAGCCTATCCACAGTCAACTCCGTATCCTTATCAAGGAAATCCTGAAGGTTGACGAACTTGCCTTCTTCCGCTAAAGGAAAAGCGATCGTGCTGGACTCCATCATGGCAATGTCCGGCTCATCGTTTCCAGCTACCATGGTCGTTAATTTCGTATCGTAATCCGCTGAAATGGCTTGGAAATCAACCTTAATATTGGTATGCTTAGCCTCAAAACTAGCGACTGCTTTCTTAAATGCTGCGATCTCATCAGGTGCGCCCCAAGCGGTAAGACGCAGTTTGATCGGATCTTTGGATACATTTTCACCGCTGCCCGTATTTTCGGTGTTGCTTGAGCCATTCGTTGCCCCAGCCTGAGAATTTTTGTTACCCGAATCAGACTTCGTGCAAGCCGATAATACGCTGATTGCCATAAGCAGCACAACTAAGAGAACGGAAACCGATTTCCATTGTCTTCTCATATTCGTAACGAGCCCCTTTCATTTATCCATCTCATTGGCTCATAGCTGCAGTCTATGATGGTTTTATTGTAATCGATAGATAACGCTTTCAAAACCCGAGTATTATTGGAATGGTGGACTATTATTAGGTATCAAGTGGCAGTCTTATCAGAATGCTGGTACCTGATCCTGGCACAGACCGAATCTCGATGCCGTATTCATCACCGTATGCCATCTGTAAACGGGAGATCGTATTTTTAATGCCGACCGAAGAAGATTGTTTGTACAAAATCACCTTGATCATCTCTTCGCTTATTCCTCGTCCATTATCCTTAATCTCAAAAAAACGTTTTCCCTCCTCTGCCCAGCCGCGAATGAGGATAACGCCTCCCTCTTCCATCTGATTAAATCCGTGCAAAATAGCATTCTCAACAAACGGCTGAAACAGCAACCTAGGCAGCTTATGATCATAAAGGATCGGATCAATTTCATAATTAACCGTAAACTTGCCTTCGAACCGTGCAGACATAATATAAAAGTAGTTTTTCATCCATTCGATTTCCTCTGACAGATGAACGGCGCCCCATTCCTTCCGAGAAGTATAATGCAGCATATTGGACAAACAGACGAGCATCTTGCTTAGCTCCTTCTGATTATTTTCAATCGCTGTCCAATTCATAATATTGAGCGTGTTATACAGAAAATGAGGATTCATCTGCATATTGAGCGCGTGAATTTCTGCTTCCTTTTCCTTTAGCTTAATCTCATAGTTTTCTTTGACGAGCAGGTGAATCCGATCATTCATCCGGTTAAATCGCTGCATTAAGATGCCGAATTCGTCATTCGTGCTGACTTCCACGCGGGTTTGAAAATCGCCTTCGCCAACGGATCTCATCGCTCCGAGCAGCTTCTTAATCGGACCTGTGATTCGGCTTAATATAAAATAGGCAAATAAAAATGCGATTCCGCTCAATATAGCAGCTAACACAATCGTTGAGGTTCGAATAACAGGCACAAGGTTGCTTACCAATGCAGACTCCGGCGTTATTACGATCGACAACCATCCGGTTACGGTTGAGCGGTCAAAGCATATGATCATATTCTCGCCGTTCAGCTTCATTCGCTGAGTACCGCTTCCCGTCATGCGGAATGAATCCACCCAATTCTCGTTGAAGCTTTTTGTCACTTGTGACACATCACTGCCGGCAACTACCATGTCGTTCGAATCTAATACCATATAGCGGGAACCGACTGGTATGCTCTTCTCAAACAAGGCATCCAGTACAGTCGATTTGAAGCTTATCGTAAGCACTGGACGCTCCACATTCGGATTCAGCTTAATTAATGTACTGTCTTCCATATGTGAGAAATTGAGCAAACGCGTGGCTGAATATAAATAGCGATAATCGATCATGCTCTTGGAAAGATAAGACTGATCAAACATCTCCGTAAAATCATAGGTAGGATACCAAATCATTTTTCCACCCGCATGCACAGCTTGCTTGTAAATATTTGAAAGTGTAGGATCTCCTTGCGGCATGTTTTGCGAATTGCCGAAGGTGAAGTAAGAAGTCCAAAGCTGATAGGCGTAAACATCGTCGTTTTGTGAAAAATATTTGCTGAGAATAGTAGATACGCGTCGATCAGCTGCCAGCAGCTCCTCAGCCTTTGCTGGATTCAGCTGACTGAAAATTTGAAATAGATCCTTGTCTACGAACAAGGCCAAACTGCTCTGATCGACAACTTTGAGCTTCGTATCGATGACTTCATTATTTTTTTTGACGATCTCATAAACATTTTTTTGTGCTTGCTCTGTCACAACCTTGAGGCTTGTACGATAAAATAAAGTGCTTAACACAAGGAACGGCAAAGCAATTAGAATGATATAGCTGATGAACAACCGTGATCGAAATGTCATATTCATATCTCGTCTCTATTCGTTGTAAGGGATTTATGCTTATAAGCTTCCGGCGATAGACCATTCTGCTTCTTGAACACTCGGCAAAAATACTTCGTATCGCGATAGCCGCATTGCGCAGCTATATCATAAATTTTCAAATGGCCATCTCTGAGCAATTGTTTTGCCCGTCGCATCCGAGCCTCGGTAATATGGTCAGAAAAAGACTTTCCGGTACAGCTTTTAATCAATGTGCTGAAATAAGACGGATTAAAGGCAAACTGTTCAGCTGCCATCTCTAGTGTCAAATCCTCCATATAATTCTCTTGTATCCAGCTCAAGCACTGTTCCATAATAATCTCGTTTTTCCCTTGCTTCATGTTCCGTAACGCTTGGTGCAGATCATGAATTTGAGACTCCAAGAGCGTCAGCAGCTCACCATAACTATCGCATGCAGGTATTTCCGTTACGACCGTATTCGTGAGTACGCTTCCAAAGTTTCTTTCGACAACATCTCTTGTTCGGCTTTTAAGCTTCATAAGTGTGAGTGAGGCACACTCTTTAATAAGCTGCGGTTCCGTGTGGCCCTCGCCTGCCAGTTCTTGAAAGGCAGATCGGCACAGCAGGATGGCAGCCATTGGATCATTATCCTGCAACGCTTCAAAAAGCCGCTCCCCATCTAAGTGAAAGGACTTGCTGGAGTGGTTCAGCTCATCATGAAATAGGACCCCCTGCCAGCAATCATGGAAATTATAATCACAGGCAGTTTGAGCCGTTCGGTAAGAATGCGGCAGCTGCTCTACTAATGATAAACAGCTCGTCCCCATGCCATGAACAAGCCGGCCATACGGCAGCCACTCCTTGTTTAGTTCGCTAAATGCCAATCGAATCTCATCGCGTCTAAGGAATGGGCTCGGCGTACGCACAATAGTAATTGCTTGGAATGCATCTTCACGAAGCGTATTGATGGAGAAGGTACTGGCTTGACCGTAGCAGGACCCCAAATGCTCCAGCTGTTGCAGCAACGCAGGCGTATAGATGCTCTTATCCTCCTCAAGCCGAATGGTGAGTTCAGAAAAGATAACTGTACCGCTTCCTTGCACAATATCGAGTGCTTCAAGCTCCACTTGCTCCGCTGCTGATAGATTGCCGCTTAACCATGACAAAAGCAGATTGCTCTGGTAGGCAGAGGAGGTTAGCTTAAGCCGATGCTGCAGTTTTTCGGAAGCTTCACTCTGCATGGACTCCGCCGCTAGTTGTGCATCAAGCCGCCCCAAAATATCCTCCACTTTATCTATATCAATCGGCTTCAACAAGTAGTCATAAGCGCCATGGCGCAGAGCAGTTTGCGCATATTCAAATAAATTATAAGCCGATACCATAACTACCTTCGGTCGATGTTCCTTATCCTCAAGCCATTTCAATAAAGTCAATCCATCCATATTAGGCATCTGGATATCCGTCAGTACAATTTGCGGTTGATCCTGTTGAATGATAGCGATAGCAGCTGCCCCATCCTTCGCTACTAATATTTCAGCTTTTGGCCGCATCGCACTAACTAATTTAGCCATTCCTCTGAGATGCCTTGGCTCATCGTCTACAATTAGTATTTTCAATCCGCTCACGCTCCATCTTCATGCGGTCGCTTTCACTCATTTACTGTTGAATTTCCGCATTAGTTGTTAATTTAATAGCGAGTATAACACTAAATATCTGGTCTGTTGCAAAAAAATATTACATGATCCTATATATGTAATGAACGCACATTTTGAATTGATAGCATACAAAAAGGCCATCCTTTGCAGGATGACCACTGGTTTCAATGGATTCTCGTCGCCTTACTTAAGTCCATATCCTTTCCACATGCTCAAGCTTATTCAGATTAAATGTTAATTTATAAATGTCCGGCTTCGAGGTCGTATTCCAAAAATCAAATCCAAACTTATTATCATAATGGTTCATAATGATCGTCATAATATTGCCATGGGTACCCAAAACAATGTTTTTACCTCGGTGCTCCTCCAGTATTCTCTCTATGACGGGTATCGCTCTTTGTTGTGCGCTTCGAGTCGTTTCGCCGCCCTCCAAAGCAAAATCCATATCGATAAAAGATTTCCTTATCGCTTCATACAGAACGTCCCAAGTAGCCTTATAATCCAAACCCTTTATCGCTCTTTCCACCAGTTCTTCATACTCTACAATCGTCATCGCTTTCCGCTTTGCTAAATGCTCAATCGTCTGCACCGCTCTCGTGTAAGAGCTGGATGCCATAAAATGAATATCGACATCGCCCAGCACCTCTGCAACACGTTTTGCTTCTGAGAAACCCTCCTCCGAAAGCCCGCGTGTTCGTTCTTGTCCAAATTCAAAAGGCGATTCTGCGTGTCTAACCATATAAATGACCGTATTCATAGGTTTATCCTCCGTTAACGTTCAGATCATAAGCAGCTTTTATTTAATCGCTTGGCTAAGAAACAAGTCATGAATATCCGGATACGATTTGCTCGATGGTGTGGGGGTCGCTTGTATGACGGATACAAATTGGTGCTCAGGAATGACATTCACCTCTTGCCCACCAAATCCGCGACATCCATATCCAGCTTGAGACAGCCACCACAAAAAACCATAGGACGGATAGGATGGGGTTATCGCTTGCTTCACAAACGCTGGAGAAACAATCTGTTTGCCATTAATACTGCCATCTCCTAAAAATAGCAAACCTACCTTAGCCATATCTCTAGCAGACAAATCCGATTGTTCTTCACCCTTCATTACCGTATAGGAGAAGCCGCATGGACTGCTCGGCCAAATTCCACTGGCGATATCGAGCGGTTTATACATTTCATGATAAATGAGGTCGTAGGATGTGCTTCCATAGGCTTTGCCTATGACCGCTGATAACAACATGACATCCCATTCCTTATACTGAAAATTCATGCCAGGAACACTGTGCATGTCAATATCAGCGATATGCGATAGCCAGTCATTCGTACGCATCATTTGCTGCAGCATCGGACAATGGTAATGAACTCCGCCATTCCAGTAAATGCCTGATGACATCGTTAGCAAATGCCGAATCGTAATCAGCTTATGATAATGATGACTATGACCAGCAAAGGCGGGCAAATAATTGCCTATCGGTTCATCTAGATTATTAATCAAGCCTTTGTCCAAACAGATGCCTACAGCGATGGCTAAAATACTCTTCCATACTGATTTAATAGAATGCCTCGTATTTTCATTACACTTATTGAAGTAACGTTCATAAACCAGTTTCCCGTTTTTCACAATGATCACGCTGTTTATGAGTCTATATCGCTTTTGCTTCACATAATCATCTATCTGCTCTAGAAGTTTAGCATCCATTCCCTCCGCCTCGGGAGTGGACAACTGCCATTCAAAGCTCATTTCAACACCTGCTTTATATATTTCCCGATGATGGAATGACGGTTCGACATTAGTTCAAGCGGCATGCCCTCTGCGATAATAGCTCCCCCATCACTTCCGCCACCAGGTCCCATTTCGATAATATAATCACAATTGGCAAGCACAGCTGGATCATGCTCGGTAATGATAATCGTATTGCCAGCATCTGCGAGCTGCTGCAGCAATGTCATCAGCCGCTCCGTATCTGAGAAAGAAAGGCCTGTCGTCGGTTCATCCAAAATATATACATTATMCTTCCCGCTTTGCCTGCACAGCTCCTTGGCGAGCTTAATCCGCTGCGCTTCACCGCCTGAAATAGATGGCGTCTTTTGGCCGAGCGTAATATAACTCATCCCTACACTTTCTAGCGTACTGAGCGTGGCCGATATCATTTTGTCATAAGCCATAGATTGTTCATTTCCAAAAAAAATGCTGGCCTCCGCGACACTCATCATCATAATTTCCTTTATGTTCTTTCCCTCAAGCCTTACACTTAGAGCCTCTTCAACAAATCCTGTTGCCCCRCACATATCGCACTCTACCTCTATGAAGTTGCCGAAGCCAACATAATGGTTTTTAAAACCTTCGCCCTTGCAGCCTCTACAGCCTCCTTCAGAATTAACGGTAAACAGACTGGCTGTATATCCTTTTTCCACCGCATCAGGTGTTTTGCTGAACAAAGTTCTGATTCGATCAAATATACCTGTATAGGTTGCTGGACAAGAGGTTTTGCTCCTTCCAATGGGCTTCTGGTCCACCACTATACATTTTTTAATCTGCTCGAATCCAAGTAACGTCACCTCGTCTTGCAGCACAAGCTCTGTATCATCGTTGTCATATATGAACTTGCTTTGGAGTGATTGCTTAAGCTTTGGTACTAGTGTGTGCTGGATTAGGCTGGATTTGCCGCTGCCTGATACTCCCGCTATTCCTACCATCAGTCCAAGAGGTATCGTCACGGAGACATCCCGAAGATTATGTAGGCTCGCATGCTCCAGCCTAAGTACTTTGCTTGGATCGGCTAACTTATATTGTGTTTTGACATGCAAGGTTTTGGTGCCATTCAGATAGGGGGCTGTTCGCGATCGTTCACAAGCCATAAAATCAAGGTAGCTGCCTTGGAAAATAAGCTCTCCGCCTTGAACTCCCGCTTCGGGTCCAAGATCGACAATGTAATCGGCAGCTTGCATAAATTTATGATCATGCTCTACGGCAACGACTGTGTTTCCTCGCTCCACTAAGCCTTGAATGATGCTTATCAGCATCTCCTTCTCTACTTCATGCAATCCGATTGTAGGCTCGTCGAATATAAAAATAATAGAATCCATATCCGCAATAATAAAAGACGCCAGAAACAGACGCTGAATTTCACCGCCTGAGAGCGTAGGAACTGGACGCGATAAAGAAAGATGATGAAGCCCTACATCGACCATACACTGAAGTTTCATGACCATTTCATCCAGCAAATTTTTGCTTGATACATTGGCGTGCTGCTTTTGCAAAAACGCAAGCAATTCGTTGATATACATATCCTCGAGCTCTTTAATCGTTTTCTCACCAATTGTGGTATGAATCGCCTGAAGGCCAAGACCTGTGCCTTTACATTTGGGGCATGGGATGGAATCCGCATTAATCCCCCATAAATTCACTTCTTTGTCTTTGCTCCCATGTCTCTTCACTTTGCTGGCCATATGTTTCATCATATCTGTAAAAACAACAACGGCGCCTACAAATCCACTCTTGCGGCAGCCATACTTGAAGGAATGAAAAACATCATCCGGCAAAACACCGATTTTGTCATTTATATCAATCTTGTATATTTCACAAAACTTTTTGAAGTTTCCTCTATGAAAACGATGCTTGACCAAAAAACCATCAAACACGTTTTTGATTTGTGTTTCCGGATTAAGAATCGCTTCTTCTTGAATCATCTGATGGCTTCCCGTACCAAGACACTTCACACACATTCCCTTAGGTGAGTTCCTCTGAAACAACTCCATGGAGAGCGGCAGCCCGTCATTGTAGGCAGGATCACGTTTGCCATACGTTGCAAACAAAATGGCAAGTAAATTTCCGATTTTTGTCCGCGTGCCTACTGTACTTCTAGGATTGGATTGCCGGACGATACGCTGCTCAATGGCTACCGCAGGGGACAAACCCGTTATTTTATCAAAAGAAGACACTGCATCAACCATATACTGCGTACCTGAGAACAATAGATAGCGCCGCTTTCCTTCTTCATATAACGTATCGAAAGCAAGACTCGATTTGCCGCTTCCCGATACGCCTGTTATGACTGTAAGCTTATTTTTCGGTATACGAACATTGATATCCTTGAGGTTATGCAGCCTTGCTCCTTCTATCTCTATGAACGCTTTCATGCATGCACTCCATTCTGGCATAGATCTCATACCCATAATTTACCGCACATACGTTCTTATGTAAATAGTTTACTAAAAAGGCTGCCTAATGGAAGCCTTCTCCTTTTAAAATAATGAATATCAGCTCGCCGATTCCACCTGAATAGTAATACTGCTAAATAACTTATCTTGAATGTATACGTTTAGCCGCCACATGCCGGCTTCGGGCAGTACCATCGATGATGGAATAACCGCGTCTGCCCCATTCAGCGGAGAGCCCACACTGCGCGCAGAGAAAACTTCAATCTCCTGCGTAGTGCCTTCTTTTACGCCCATAACGTTAAAGCTGCCCGTGAGTTCCTTCTTGCTCCCCCAGAAATACCACATGTACTTATTTCCTTTCCCCGCAACAATCGGCTGCTCGTCTAGGATCAATCCTTGCTCATTTTGATAAGGGCCTACAAGAAATCCAACCTTGTCTTTCTCGCCAGCAAGCACATAGTTGTGAGGCATTCCATCGTTGCCTGTATACGGCAATTTGAACGTAGATGTGCTTATCCATGGCGAAGGCTCCTGCACTGCCAAAATAAAGTCACCGTAAAATTGTTCATTCAGCTTGACCTCGAATGTCCATGTTCCGCCCAGCGGCAGGCTAAAGCTGGTTGTAAAACGTTCCAACGTCTCATACCCTGAGCTCGGCTCTGTAATGGTCACAGGGGACATAACGGTCAACCGTTTTCCCGATTGCGCATGATAACCTTCAATAGAAATGTTTTTGCCAAGAAAAACATCAATGGACTGCGTGAAATGGAGAACATAGCCTTGCATGACACTCGCTACCACATTCTCTTCAGGAAATACTTGAAATATCATTTCGCCGTTCTTCCTGTATTCCGTTCGAATTTCCTCTACCCTGCCGCTTCCATTTGTTCCGACGATTTGTGAAGGGCTTGTAAACAGCTTGCTCAAATCTGTGGCAAACAGTATATAGACAAGAACGGCTGCGATTGCACTAAGTGCTCCCAGACGAGCAATATAAGACTTTTTCTTCGGTTTATCATTGGCCCTATAAACAATTTTCTCCCTCAATTGCTCAGTGAAGCGAGGATTCACAAACGGGGAGCGGCTAAGCGCTTCTTCCCACTGTTTTGGCTCCTTCATATGATGTTTCCTCCTTTTGAATCACTTTGCAGTAAACTTGTCATTTTTTTGCGTGCGCGGTGCAGCCTCGATTTAACCGTCCCTTCCGCTATTTGCAGCAAACTTGCCATTTCTTGCATCGATAATTGATAATGAATTTCCAGTATGAGGACTTCTCGGTAGCGCAGCGGAAGCTTCATAACGGTGTTCCAAATATATTTGGTTTCCATAAGGTCAAAAACTTCCGCTTCCGCTGATCTGGATGTTTCCCTTCTTGTTACGAAATCCATCACAATGACCTTAGAAAAATAAGCACTTCTTTTGTATTTATACGTTTTGTTTCGTGTAATGGCAAGCAGCCAGCTCTTCATACTGGCTTCGCCTCGAAATGTATGCAGCTTCTCATATACTGTCAAAAAAACATCCTGACAAATGTCATCTGCCGCATCGGCATTCCGAATTAAAAAGAATGCAAAATTCCAAACGTCGTTGCCATGTGCATTCATCAAATCAATCAATACGGCATCCGTTTCAAATCCTTTTGCCAAATACTTCACATATTCGAGCTCCACCTCATCACCTCTCTAATTAAGAAGACCCTTCTGCGTTCCTAAAGTTCCCGAATAGGTGAGGAAAGGACATCCATTTGTGATAGTCAAAAGCCGGTCCCTTAATTTCGAGTAAGCAGAAGAAATATCGGTACAAATCACGCACCTGTAATAAATCAGGGAAAGGCAGCACTTCAGCATAACCTTTGCGGAAATGATGAGCTCCCGCTTCATCCAACGAACATTCAATCGCTATTAAATCCATTTCACGAGGACCAAGCACATACGCTTCTGTATCAACGATTGCGCTAACACGTTCTCCATTTGATAGAAACTGCCTCGGATCCATATCGAGCATGATGCATGAGGCATACTCCGGTACCGGCATATTTTCAGCTAATGAACAGTAGTAATTAAGAGATTCATGGATTGCCGCATTTTCCTTGTAATAACGTGCTGCCATCACCCTTAATGCATCTGCTAGCTTCTGAGGGAAATCCGCTAATGCATACCGAACTGAGCCATTTAGAGAACCCCATTCCTTACCTTTATCGGAATGGATCTCCGCAATCGATCGGCCAAAATCCTCCATCAGCATCGCGGGTTTATTTTGAAATGACAATGGAACTCCATTTATTTTTCAACCGAAATCACTTGTCTTCCATCGATCACGGCCTTGCCAAGTACACTGGGAATAGCGATATTGCTTGTCAATCGTGAGAGATATTGATTAATAATCTCCATATCAAACGTCTCGCTTAATTGTTTCCCGAACAAATTGCTGCATGCCCATACAAAAGGAACATCAACGGTCTCATCTACGCCGGATGACCGAACAACGTATTCCCCTGCTTCCGTGATGACTAGAAACACGTCACTAGCAAAGCCACCCAGAGTGGACTGTGACATAATAGGTTCAGAAAATAATGATTGTAGGTTCATGCTGTACCTCCCATCCAAGATAATCAAATTTTTACATATTATCATTCAAAAATATAGACTTATAATTACGGCTCTGTTATGATGTTGAATAAGGTCTATATAAAATTCCCGACTCCTAAAAACATCAAAGGACTGCTTAAAAAGTACATTTCCCGGCTTTCATTAAACGGGAGTACCTTTATAAGCAGTCCTTTTTATTTCAACAGTTATTAGTAGGCAAGAACAGATTCACCGCTAATGATGGTTCCATTGTTTCCGCCTTCACAAATTTCTTTCATGGATCCGGGCTTGTCGAAGTTGAACACATGCATAGGCAAATGATAGTCTCTAGCCAATATAAAGGCTGACTGATCCATTACCTTCAAATTATATTGCAAAACATCATTGTAATGAAGAGATTTGAACCGCTTCGCATCGGCATCGTATTTAGGATCGGCATTAAAAATGCCATCTACGCCTTGTTTTGCAACCAAAAGCGCCTCGCTATTCACTTCAATGGCCCTTTGTACCGAAGGATAATCCGTTGTCACGTAGGGTTGACCGTTGCCTCCAGCAAATATGACGATATAACCTTGCTCCAAATGGTGGATTGCACGCAGTCTGATGTATGGCTCGGCGACCGAAGTAATCGGTATCGCTGTCATGACGCGAACTTCTTTGTCTGTTTTAGCTTTCAGCACCCCGCGAAGCATCAAACTATTAATGACGGTTGCAAGTGTTCCGATGTTATCTGCTTCCGCTCTTTCGATTCCCCAGCTTTCCGCCATATTGCCGCGAAATATATTCCCCCCGCCAATAACGAGCGACACCTCAACACCTAAACGGACCACGGATATAATTTCATTCGCAATGTAATTTAACCGTTCAGGCTCAAAACCGAATTCAGCATTTCCTGCTACTGCCCCGCCGCTAAGCTTAATAAGAACTCTCTTGTACCTCATTCGCCGTTACACCTCCTTAGGATAAAAAAAACACTAAAGCAATAGATGCTTTAGTGTAAAAGTGAAATGGGAATATGAAAAACACAATTGGATAACGCAACCTTGCACTTGATCCTCATATTCCCACTCCTTCCATTTATTAATTCTCACATATTTTATACTGAGTACGAGCAAAAAAGCAACTACCCATTAGCAGCAAACATTTCTACTCCACTTTTGTCGCATGCTTCTGAGCAAGAAGCGACAGCTCAGCTGCTTTGAAAGCATGCTCCTGCGTCATAGCAAGCTCAGTGCCGTTCAAGCAATCGAGAATGAGCTGGCCAAAATAAGGGAAGCCGACTTTGCCGCGAAGCTGGATATGCTGCTCGCCATCTGCATTTACCAAATAAAGCTGATCTCCGTCCTTATCTTTAGCGATATCAATGTACTTCCTCATCTCGATGTAGCCTTCAGTTCCGAGAATCATAGTACGACCGTCGCCCCATGTTCCAAGACCGCTTGGTGTTAGCCAATCGACACGGAAATAACCGGTTGCCCCATTCTCGCCAACAAGCGTCATATCTCCAAAATCCTCAAGCTCTGGATACTCCTTATTGGCATAGTTGGCCACCTTGCTGTTTACAACATTGGCATTCTGATTGCCTGTAAAATATAGAAATTGTTCAATTTGATGCGATCCGATATCACAAATGATGCCGCCATACTTTTCCTTCTCAAAAAACCATGACGGGCGAGAGGCAGCGTTCAAACGATGCGGCCCTAGTCCAATGACTTGAACAACACGTCCAATTGCACCTTGTTCGATCAATTGACCCGCATAAACCGCGCATTCCACATGCAATCTCTCGCTGTAATATACTGCGTATTTTTTTCCTGTATCTGCGTTTGCAGCGCGAGCGTCCGCGAGCTGTTCAAGCGTTGTAAATGGCGCTTTATCGGTAAAATAATGTTTGCCGCTCTGCATGACGCGAACGCCTAGCGGGCCGCGCTCCGATGTTACCGCTGCAGCTGCAACCAGCTGCACCTCATCATCGGAGAGCACCTGCTCTTCCGACTCAGCTGCCCGTACCTGCGGATATTGACGGATAAATGCTTCAACCTTAGCGGGGTCAGCGTCGTATACCCATTTTAAAGTGGCGCCCGCTTCCACAAGTCCGTTGCACATGCCATAAATATGACCGTGATCAAGACTAACAGCGGCGATTACGAATTGCCCATCCTCAACTACTCTATTCGGCTTTCCCTTTGGCGCATATTTCATGCCATCTGCATTACTCATCGATCTAGTCCTCCTTCTGATAGGCTGAGCTTGCGATTTTCTCTTGCAGATGCTTATAGAACAACTCCTCATCAATCGGCAAATCTACCCAGCCATCCGTCCATGTCGATAGCAGCATCGCATTCGAGAGCATAAGCCCTTTGATGCCTTCCTCACCTGGAGCAATCAATGGTTCATTGAACAGAATCGCATTCACCCAGTTTTGTGTAATGCCTTTATGATCGGGGTTGCTGCCATGAATCGGAATTTCACATTTCCAACATTCCGGCTGACCGAAGCCGCCTTTGAACTGCTTGTTGAATTCCGGCTCAGGAACTGTTAGACGCCAGAATGTTAATTGGTTATTTTCAATTACAATTTTACCGCGATCACCGCTCACTTCCAGTCTGTTCGTGCCTGGCGCTTCGCCAGTCGTCGTCACGAACACTCCAGTAGCTCCGTTCTCATACTCTACGAATGCGGTTACATCATCCTCAACCTCGATGTCACGATGCTTGCCGAAGTAGCAGAAAGCACGGACGCGCTTTGGCATCATACTGATCGTCCATTGCCACAAATCGAGCTGATGCGGATCTTGGTTTAGCAGCACTCCGCCGCCTTCACCAGCCCAAGTTGCACGCCAAGTACCGGAGTCATAATAGCTTTGAGAGCGATACCAATTGGTTATAATCCAATTGGTTCTTCTTATTTCACCTAGCTCGCCGTTATCTATCAATTCTTTCAGCTTCACGTATATCGGATTTGTCCGTTGGTTATACATCATGCTGAATTTCACATTTGTTTGGCTGGCTGCGTCATTCATCTCGCGAACCTGCTTCGTATAAACACCTGCCGGCTTCTCGCAAAGCACATGCAGACCACGCTTAAAGCAAGCAATAGAAAGCTCTGGGTGGGAGAAATGCGGCGTCGCAATAAGCACTCCGTCAACAAGTCCAGAGTCCATCATTTCATAAGGATCCTCATATAATCCGACTTGATCGCCAAGCTTTTCTTTTGCCCACGCAAGATTTGCTTGTACACAATCACTAACTGCGGTTATTTCAACTCCACTGACTTCACCTTTTAACAAGTAGCCAATATGACCCTTGCCCATATTTCCTAGTCCGATAATTCCCAAACGAACGATCTGCATCCGAATACCGCCCCTTTATTTACAATGTTATAATAGCAGCTGCTTTCACAATCGTTTTGCCTGCCTATATGGTAGCATTTTGGGATGCAGTGGGCTTCATTCGCATTAACTTGTTTACGCTTTTATTTGACTGTGGTTGGTGTATAATGATGGTATTTATGAGTGGAGGCGAAATGATGAGCAAGCAGCAACAAATCCAATTACCGTTCACAATGGGAACCAGCTCTGATTTTAATGCTCATATTCCCTATCATAGTCACTTTCATTACGAAATCTATTATTTCCATGGCGGCAAAGTAAACTATCTTATTAATGACCGCATCTATGTTCTGGAGCCTGGCGACTTGCTGCTTATGCACGGGATGACACTGCACCGGGCACATGTCGACCCAAGCGCAGTTTACCACCGGTCGATCCTACATTTTGATCCGTATTACTTCAAGCAATTTATTCAGCCTTCATTTGCAGCGGACCTGCTCGAACCATTCGAGAAGCTTCAAAATATACGTTTGCAGCTGAGGGGCAATGAGAAAGCAGAAATAGAAGCTAGTCTTCACAAGCTTGAACAGCTTTACGTCCTGCAGGACAGCTTCTCCATTCAGCGATTTCAAGCTTTAATGCTCGATTTTCTTATTCAGATCAATCAGCTTTGCCAGAAGCCGCTGAAGGATAAACCATCCTTTCCTACCTCCAAAGAACGCCATGTTCAATCGATCATCTCCTATTTGGAATGTCATTATAATGATGATATTACGCTAGAGGCGATTCAAGCAGAGCTGCACTTAAGCAAATACTATTTGGCTAAAACATTCAAAGAGGTTACTGGATTTACAATCTTCCAGTTTCTCATGCAGCGTAGAATCTATCAGGCCAAAATCGAACTTATCAACACCATTCACCCCATCACCGACATTGGTTATGATGTTGGTTTTAAGCATCCCTCTCATTTCAGCCGCGCTTTCAAGCTGCATACCGATCTTACACCCGAACAATATCGCAAGCAAAATCATGTCTCTTCCGATCAATTGTAAACCGCTTCATTCCAAATTTGTGGATTGAAGCTCTTGACCCATTTAGTTGTTAAGCGTATTATTGTCATAACAACTAAATGAAAATAGCAGGTGAAATCAATGGAAATTATACAATCAGTAGGCTATATGCTCAGCAATACAGGCCGTAAACTAAACCTTCGGCTGCATCAGCTTTTTCAAGATTATGACGTTACGCCTGAACAATGGTCGCTGCTTATGTATCTTGATGAGCACGATGGCATGACTCATAAAGATTTGGCGCAGCGCTCCGACAAGGATCCCGCCAACATTACACGGCTTGTTGACCAGCTTGAACGAAAAGCGCTTGTCCGACGTGTCGCCAATCCGAATGACCGCCGATCACAGCTGCTTTATTTAACCGCTAATGGCAGAACATGCTCTAATGAACTGGCACCTATCGAAGCAAAATTTGTTGCACAGCTGTTGACAGATATTTCGGAAGACGAAATTCAATCATTCAAAAAATTTATCGCCAAAATAACTAAAAACGCAGAACTGAACCACGAATCAAACACAAAGACGAGTGAATGATCGGCGAACATCTGAGAGGGGAACCTATAATGAATACGAATAAACTATGGAGCGCCGACTTCATTAAAATATGTTTAAGCAGCTTTTTTCTATTTTTTGCTTTTTATACATTAGCAACAGCGTTGTCCGTTTATGTGACCAATGGGCTTGGAGGATCTGACACGCAAGCCGGATTATCGATGACTGTTTTCGTTATCGCCTCAGTACTGCTTCGGCCCTTCGCTGGCCAATTGATGACCCGTTATGGGGAACGGAAGATCGTTATTATTTCATTGCTGCTGTTTCTATTGTTTTCGATCGCATACTTAGGTGTTTTTGGCTACGCGATGCTGCTGCTGGTTCGTTTTTTTCATGGCGGCACGTTCGCTATCGCAACTACCTCTACGAATACGACTGCAATCGGAATCATACCCGAGCATCGCAAAGGAGAGGGAATTAGTTACTTCAGCTTATTTATGAGCCTCGCGATGGTCATCGGCCCTTTCGTTGGCTTAACGATAACAACGCATGGCGGCTTTACAGCGATGTTCGCATTATGCGCGGTGTGCGCGCTCATCTCCTTCATCCTAGGCGCTTCAACAGCCAAGAAACCCGCCGCTGCCAAAGCTGAACAACCGATCATAAAAACGAAGAGCAAGCTGCATTGGCGCGATCTTGTAGAGAAGAAAGCTGTTCCCATTGCACTTAGCGGGTTTGTAGTCGCGTTCGCCTACAGCGGGCTCGTAACGTTTATGTCGGTTTATGCTCATGAACAGGCTATTGATCAATATGCCAGCTATTTCTTTGTGTGCTTCGGCATTATGATTGTATTGCCTCGTCCGCTTGTCGGTAAATTGCTTGATCGTGTAGGAGATCATGTCATTGTATATCCCAGCATCGTTATATTTGCCATCGGCATGCTGCTGCTTAGCCAAGCAAGCTCGCCCGTTATTCTGCTTGTTTCCGGTGCTGTCATTGGCCTCGGATACGGAGCCCTGCTGCCTTGCTTTCAGACCATAGCCGTGCTTGCTGCTCCGGCTCATCGCAGAGGGCTCGCTACAGCAACGTTTTATTTGCTGTTCGATCTTGGATATGGAATTGGATCCTACACGCTTGGCTCCTTGGCTTCAAGCTACGGGTACAGCGTTATGTATATACTTTGTGCCATTATAATTGCCTTATCTTCCGTCATTTATTTCACACTTCACCATAAACGCAAAAGATTGTTGGCGACATCAGACGATAACGCCTATAGCTCATCCTAGGCCTATCGTTAGCTGATCCTCAACAGGCAGCATAATTTCCACGACTGTTCCTTCGTTCATCACACTGCTAATTTGAAGCGTACCCTTGTGCGCTTCAATAATGCGGTTGCTGATCATTATGCCAAGCCCAGTCCCTTTTTCTTTCGTTGTCAGAAAAGGTTCGCCGATTTTTGAAATAAGCTCCTCCGGTATACCTGGACCGCCATCTATAATTCGGATATGAACGAAGCCATCCTCCAAGCTTGCAACCGTCACAACAACTTCGCCGCCCTGCGGCATTGCCTCTAACGCATTTTTAATAATATTTAAAAAAACCTGCTTAAGCTGGTCCACATTGCAAAATATACTCGGCCGTGTATGGTCAAAACAAACCTTCAACTCCACATTTATAAGAATAGCTTGTGTTTCCAGCAAAGATAATACACTTCGCAGTATCGGCTCTAGAGGCTCGCTGCGATAGTTCGCGAAATGCGGCTTCGCTAACGTCATAAACTCATTTACGATTAAAGTAATACGGTCAATTTCATTGGCCATAATTGAAAAATAATGCGGGTTCTCCGGGTATTTACTGCTTAATAGCTGCGTGAAGCCCTTTAGCGCTGTTAACGGATTTCGAATTTCATGCGCTACGCCTGCGGCAAGCYGACCAATTGCCGACAGCTTCTCCGAACGAATAAGAACCTCCTCCGAGCGTTTGCGGTCGGTCAAATCACGAATCACACTGAGCATGACATCCTTGCCCAAATAATTGTTAATTCGGATACTTGAAACTTCCACATCCAGTAATTTTCCGTCCGTACGAATAAGAACACGTTCCTCAAAAGGTGTTGCCTCGTCCGTCGACATAATGAGATGCATTTTTTCAAGCGATAATGCATGGTGGCTCTGATGAATAAATTCGAACACACTTGTACCGATTATCTTTGCTTCCGATTCAATTCCTAGCACTTCCAAAGCTAGCTTGTTCGCGTAAAGCACGATCCCTTGATCACTCATAATGATCGGCTCGGGAACAAACTTTATAATTTTTTGATACAACTTGGCATTTTCCATTAACAATTTTTCTTTTTCACGTTTAGGTGTAACGTCTTGAACGGTTCCAAGCAAGGACAGTTCTCCATTAAACATAATAACTGTACTGTTTCCCTCCAAATAGATGCGGCTGCCGTCTTTTTTTATTCCTTTACTTTTGATAGGGAATTGACTTAATCCAATACCCATTCCTTGTAAAATCTTGCTTTTGTGAATATTGATTTCATCCTGATCCATTAAATCGTTTATCGAGATGGCGTACATCTCCTCTACCGTATAACCATACATCTCCGCTAGATATGGGTTGGCATAAACAATCTTATCCCTTAGCCCTACGAATACACCTGCTACAACGTTTTCCATCAAGCTTTTATATAAATATTCCTTCTCGTGCAAGGAAGCTTCCATTCGCTTCTGCTTGGTTATATCATGAATAATAAGCTGGACAGCATTTTTACCATCAAATTTCACAGCTACTG
This sequence comes from Paenibacillus sp. 01T424, assembly GCF_056398745.1. NCBI lineage: Bacteria > Bacillati > Bacillota > Bacilli > Caryophanales > Paenibacillaceae > Paenibacillus > Paenibacillus sp. 01T424. Next base: position 171,867 of record NZ_JBFTPZ010000003.1, read on the forward strand.
CTCTCATTTCAACCTCTATCACTTGCTGGTCCAGACGAAGCAGCTCGTAATAGGTAAACGTAGAAGGATTAGCCTCTAGAATCAAATAGTTGATCATAGCTGGAAACCGCTCCATAAACTCGGGATGTATGAATTTGTTTATGGGGTCTCCAATAATATCATCGAAATTGCTAATGCCCAGCATAGTTAGCATTGCTTGATTAGCAAAAACAATATTATCTTCTAACACAACAATAAGCCCGTCAGGAAGCATATGAACTAAATGCTGATATCTCTCTTCGCTTTCCCTCAATTGTTCATTAACCTCGACGATTTTAATCCCCTCATCTCATCTCATTTCAACAAGCAGCTTCATCCTGTTGATTACTTTCAACATCTTCAGCCTTCTTCCTGCTCAACTTCAATTTTAAAATACAAAAAAACATTGCCGCCAGCAAATGTATCGATTAGCGGCAATGTCTATAAGAGAATCATTAATTCGTTTTACTACTCATTCATAAAGCCCCGTGCAGCTAAAACTCTAGCTGATGAAATGCTAACCTTTCACCCCAGCTACATTAAGTCCACCCATGATGTAACGCTGGAAAATAAGGAAAAATATTAGCGGCGGAACCATCGTAATCGAAAGCACCGCAAACTTCACGTTCCACTGAATCGTGGAGCCGGAATACACCACATATCTGAAAATACCTGTTGCAAGAGGATACATATCCTTCTCCAGCATAACAAGTGACGGCCAATAAAAATCATTCCATGTGCTGGAGAAATAGAAGATGATAAGTGTCATTAGGATAGGTACCGACAAAGGAATCGCGATCCGAATGAAGCATAGAAACTCACTAGCTCCGTCGATTCTGCCTGCTTCAAACAGTTCCTTATGCAATCCATCGAAGAAGTTTTTCATGAGCAGCAAATAAAAAGCATTCGCGCCTGCTGGAAGCCAAAAGGCCCAGTAGCTGTTTAGCAAACCTAAGCTTTGCAAGTTAAGGAAGTTTGGAATTAAATAAGTAGCAGATGGAATCATCAGGGTAGACAAGAAAAACAGCATGACCACTTTCTTGAAAGGTACCCGCATATGTGACAACGCGAATGACGTCATGCCAATAAAGACAAGGGCGAAAATAACTGTTCCAATAAAAATCATCAGCGTATTTTTCAAAAACTTAAGCATCGGAATAACATGCCATGCATCAATATAGTTATGCCACAGCCAATCCTTTGGGAAAAACGGCGCAGGGAAAGCAAAAAATTCCCCAGTCGTCTTCAGAGAGCTAAGCAGCGTATTCAGAAAGGGATACAGCATGGATACAATGATTATGCCGATAAAAAGCACCATCACTGCGTAACCCAGCTTTACTTGCCAACGTTTGAAATCAAATGACGAGATTATGGAACGCTCGGTATTTTTCATCCTTTTTCACTCCTATTCTGCACTTTCAGGTAGAAGAAGGAGAGCACCATCATAACGGCGAACATCATCGTACCCATTGCTGTTGCTTTGCCAAAATCCAAATAAGTGAATGCATTTCTGTTCATAAGCAGCATATAAGTTAAGGTCGCGTTGTCCGGACCTCCGGCAGTCATAGCCAGTTGTGCTTGGAAGCTTTGCGAGGTGTTTATGATTTGCAGTAAAAACATCAGAAACAGCAATGAGCGCAAATTAGGCAGTGTAATAAACTTAATCCGTTGCCATACGCTTGCACCGTCGATTTCGGCAGCTTCATACAGATCCCGCGGTATTCCGACGATTGAAGCCAAATAGATGAGCACCGCGCCGCCAAAGTTTTGCCACGTTTCCATAATAACGATCGAGATCATGGACATGCCTTTTGTAAAAAAATCAATTGCCGGCAATCCGATGCCCATCAGAAATGCATTAATTGGTCCGATCGGATCATAAAACCAAACCCACATGCCATATAGCACGATAGCTGGTATTACACTTGGCAAATAACCCGCTACGCGAGCTAGTCCTTGAAATCTTCTGAGCTCCGATACAGCAATAGCAACCGCAGCAGGCACCCAAAATCCAATGACTACGCAAAGTCCCATATAATACAGCGTATTTTTTATTGCGATATAAAAGTCACTTGAACTCGTAATATCGGTGTAGTTTTGCAGTCCAACAAAAACATTCCCTTTAACGAAATCCACCTCTTGAAAGCTGTACAGAACTCCCTTAATAATAGGAATCCAGAGAAAGAGCAAGAAAACGATAATTTCGGGAAGTACAAACAAGGCTCCCCACATATAGAGGTTCCACTTGCGCTTTTTCTTCGTGTTTATCGTTGATGCAATCGTTTGTGTTGCCATGGTTCTCCCCCTCCCAAGGTGCAGCGATACTTATGATCACTTCTAATGTGTAAAAAAAACGGGCCAATACCGAGGTTATTGGTATTGGCCCTTGGTGTCGCGGCTTTTTATTGAATCGTAATTTTGTCGTAGAATTCCGATTGGACTTTAGCTGCTGCTTCATCCAACACTTTTTTCAAATCAACATTTTTTGTCGTGAACACTTTTTGAATAACGTTAGCCATTTCTGCATAGAAAGCTTGTGTTTCATATTGCGGCTCCGGCTTACCATCAAGCAAAGCCATCAAAGCAGGGTCATATGTGAACACATTGTCGTGTTTAGCCAACATCGTATCCCATTTTTGACCGAACTCCGATTCTGGTGTCCAATAGAAAATTGTTTGTGGAATATATACTTTGTTTTCTGATTTACGTGTAGTAATTTCACCATCGATTGCATTAATGAATTCGTCAGTGAAATACTCGGAAGTCAACCAGTCAAATGCTGTTTTTTGCTGTGCAGCATCTGCTTTAGGGTTGATAACTTTGAAGCTGCCGCCTAGTACGCCAGTGTGTTTGCCGCCTTTAGTTACGGATGGGATTGGATAAATAACGACGTCGTCTTTGCTGATACCGCCTGTGTTGATGGCTGCATCCGCTGCATTGCCGCTTCCGCACATAACCATTGCACCACGGCCTTGGTTAAACAGGTTGAGTGCATCGCCGTAGCCTAGTGCCCAGTTTTTCGGAAGCACGTCAGCATCTTTCAACTGCTTGTAAAACTCCAACGCTTTCAAACCTTGCTCGCTGTTGAATGTTGCTTTTACTTTACCGTTCTCAACCGTTTGAATGTCGCCGCCCGCTGCAAACAAGAAGTTCGTCCAGTTCCAGCCTGCTTCTGTGCCTTTGCCCATTGGGATAAAGCCAGCAATACCTTTAGCCGGATCGTTTACTTTTTTCGCAGTTTCAATCAGCTCTTCCCAAGTCCAGTCAAGCGATGGAAGCGGAACGCCCTTTTCCTCGAAAATTTTCTTGTTAAGCGTAATTGTCATAACATAAGCATCTACTGGAATACCATAAATTTTACCGTCAACGGAGAACGGACCAGTCATAATTGGATTTAAATCATCTTTGTTTTTCCAATTTTCAATAAGGCTCGTAACATCAGCCGCCCAGCCTTTTTCAGCTAGAACACGTCCTTCTGTCAAATAAGCATTAAACTCAGTTGGCGCATTGTTAGCAGCCATTTTAATTCCGATTTCAGTTGGGTTGTACTGCCAATCGTCCGTTTTGATCGTTACGTTAGGGTTTGCTTTTTTGAAACGCTCAATTTTCAGGTTCAACTGCTCGATCGCTTCTGTTCTATCCGGCGGTTGGCCTTGAACTGTAATTTCTACAGGCTCTGCTGGTTTCTCAGTTGCTGGCTGCTCCTCTGTTTTGTTTACAGCTGCATTCGTTGCTTTTCCAGCATTTTCTACTTTCCCTTTGTTTCCGCCATTGTTACTGCCACTGCAGCCTGCCAATACAATCATTAGTACAAGCATGCTGATTACGATTCCMCTGATCTTCATCGTGTTGGTTCCCCTCTCAATTAGGTCTTTTGTTGCTTGCATCCTCATTATAAGTCAGCTTCTTCCCTCTACACGATGGTCGCTGTTACGGTTAAGGTGTGCGCTGTTATGATTTCGACATAGGGTTCGACATATAAAAACTGCTCGCGCAGCAGCACGAGCAGAAATGTTATTTTTTTAAATCTGATAGATTATAGCCAAAATACTTTTTAAACATTTTGCTAAAATGCTCCGGCGACTCATAACCAATCTCATCTGCAATCTCGTATCTCCGCATATCAGTCGTAAGCAGCAGCCTTCTTCCCGCTTCCATTCTCTGCTTCGTCAAGTAATCCCATATCGTAATATTAAGCACCTTTTTAAATAAATAGCTCAAATAATTGGGACTTAGATGAACGGCATCCGCAATATCCTGCAGCTTCATTCCTTTTTTACTATAATGTTGGTCTATGTAGCCTCTCGCTTCCTGAATATCTCCATTATGATCCTCCGTAGATTTTTTGTCTGACACATCCTCGGCCAAAAATACATGATGATCATGATGAACCTCTGTCATTTTCAGCGCAGAGATCGCTTCCTTGTATAGCTCTGCCCAGCTGTACAGCCCTTCCTTAATCGTACTAATCCCAATCGTGCATTGGACATTCAAATATTCCAGCAAATGCGCATGAAGCTGTTGTCCAATCGTCGTCAGCAGACTGCTCCTCATTGAATGGTCCAGCTCTTTTGCTGAAAGCTGCAGCACGACAGTCAGAGCTCCATTCGGTGAATAAAACAATAACTTATCCCAGCTGCTGATCGTTTCCTCTACCACGTTGTAGCAGGCATACTTAAGCAAATTCCGATCCCGCAAGGACTGAATGTCTTTATCCGTTTTACCAGCGTTTTTCAAATGCAGCTGGATCGTAAATAAACTGAAGTAGGGGCCATCCATTTTTAATCCTAATGATTGAAATAAAGCTTCAACCTCCGATTCGCCAAGCCCTTCCGTAATTAACTCGTTAAGCAGCATATGCTGCTTTGGATTCGTTTCCTCCAAATAAAACTTGCGGTTGAACGCAGCATCGGATGCCGTACGGAGCTTACTTTCCTTATGTCTTAACAAACCTCCAACTATTTGAATAAGCTGCTTCGGCATGACTGGCTTCACGATATATTCTTTGGCGCCGAACTTCATTGCTTTCTGAGCATAAGCAAACTCTCCATGCGCTGACAGCACGATAATCGGGACCGCACTATTTTCTACAAATATCGTTTCCATGAGTTCAATGCCGTTCATATGCTCCATCTGAATATCTGTAATGATCAAATCTATTTTTTCCAATCGAAAATAATCCAAAGCTTCAAAGCCATTGCCAGCCGTAAACAGCTCGCCGATTTGAATATCCGACTGCCTTAATATTGAGCTGATCCCTTTACAAATCATCGGTTCATCATCAACAATCAGTATATTATACATGCTCTTCCTCCCTCATGAGGTCATCTATGGTATGTGAGATTGGTAACGTAAGCTGAGCCCGAAGCCCGCCTTCCGCACGCAAAGCATATTCCAAACCGAATAAATCGCCAAAATGCAATTGAATTCGTTTATTGACGTTTCGAATGCCGTATCCTGCATCAGGATTTCGGCCTTCCAAAATATCATAAATGTGCGCAACATCCCTCAAGCGATATCCGTTGTCTTCTATTGCAATGACGATGCAATCCAGCTCCAGCTTGATTGATATCCATAGCTCACCATCACTATCCATTCGTTTAATGCCATGCACGATTGCATTTTCGATAAGCGGCTGCAGCACAACCTTCGGAATAAGACAGCTCTTCGCTTCCTCTTGAATGATCCAATTGACATTAAAATTATAATCATAACGTTTTAGCTGCAGCCTTACATAAGCCTCTGCATGCTGCAGCTCTTCTTCGATCGTAATTAATGATTTGCCGCGGCTAAGGCCAATTCGCATAACAAGGGACAGATCACGCACCATTTCCGCTGACTCGTCCGTTCCCTCAAGCGTCATCCTCCAATAAATAGACTCCAGCGTATTGTACAGCAGATGCGGATTGATTTGTGAATGAAGGATCGACAGCTCCGCCTCCTTTTGCTTCAGCTCAAGCACATATTTATCGTGGATCGTTTCATTTAACCGCTCTGTCATATCCATGAAATTATTGTTTAAAATTTCGATTTCATCTTTGGTACGCTGTGGATATTGTGTTAAGCCAAGCGGTTTGCCTGGCTCATAAGAGCGTGTATGCCTAGCGAGTCTAGAAATTGGACGAACGATGGAACGAATAAAGTAAACACCTAATAGGAGCAAGAGCAGGAAATAACCCATCATCGAATAATAAACGAGCTGCTCAATAACCTCATGATCGCCGATTATAGATTGCAGCGGTGTTTTGTAGAGCAGCTTTGTTTTACTTTGCTCGCTTTGATGAATGGCATATAGCCACTTTTTCCCATCAACCTCTAGCGTATAATATCCACCTTTGGAATTCGATACGTAGTCCGGCAACGGGAGGATCTTTCCGATGGAGTAGTTGCTTGTTGTTGAGATGATCGTATTATCTTCATTTAAAATCAATAATTCGCCATCCTTCGCCACATTATCAGGATCAAGATCACTTGCCAGCACACGTTCAAGTCCCGACGCGATTAAGTACCCAGCTTCTGGTGAGCGCCCATTCGTTATGCTGTTCATTTGTTTAACCATAACAAGCGTTTCCAGATCGGACGGGTTATCTCCGAATTGATGCAGTACCTTCAGCACTCCCCGCCCCTGTGCACGATAAGCCTCCTTATACCATGGAAGCGCATCCACATTTGTAGAGAAGTAGATGCCTCGCGTCTGCATATCCAAAGAAGGCACAAAAGAGTAAAGGCTTTCAGAATCCGGCATAAAAAAAGAATATGCTATTTTAGGAGATGTTTGTTTGAGCAGCATCTCATCCAGAGATGTGAATCGTCTAAAACGCTCGTAGGATGAAGACAACGGGATATTAAGCATTTCCTGAATTTCCTTGGTCATCATGATCGAATTCATGGTCTCTTCCATATGCATGATAGTTCGATCAATCGTTACATGACTCGATTCCACCCACTTCACCAGCGTCGAACCCACTTGCCGTTCCGTAATTTCTGCGACATTCCGCGAGACAACCCAATCCATAAAAATAACAGGTATAACGACTAGTGCAATAAACAACGCGATGAACCGCTGGAGCATTGTGAGATTAGTAAAGGATTCTCGCACCTATTATGCAGCCTCTCTCCATTGAATACTTCTTAAATCTTAATTGTAGCCGATAATACGCCCGCTTCCATGTTCAATATTATGTTTATTGTAATCGATATTCAGATCTTTTTTCGACATCTTTTTTCATAACATAATAAAATGGCCATCTTAATCACAAAAAAAAGAAACTGTCCTTTGAGTAGATCACTCTACTTAAAGGACAGTCTCTAATGTGATACTTTATATTTAGCCTTCGAGAAGAAGTGCTTCTGGATCCTCTAGAAGCGCTTTGACGGTTACGAGGAAGCGAACAGCTTCACTGCCATCTACGATACGGTGATCGTAAGACAATGCAAGATACATCATCGGACGGTTTTCCATACGAACGTCATCGATTGCTACTGGACGAATTTGAATTTTGTGCATGCCGAGAATACCAACTTGCGGTGCATTAAGAATTGGCGTGGACAGCAAGGAGCCAAATACGCCGCCATTCGTAATAGTGAAGCTTCCGCCTTGCAAATCAGAAATAGCAAGCGTGTTTGATCTTGCTTTGCCAGCAAGCTCAACGATATTTTTCTCGATTTCAGCGAAGCTTAGACGGTCCGCGTCACGAACGACCGGAACGACAAGACCTTCTTTTGCAGATACTGCAATGCCGATATCATAGAATTTTTTCGTAACAATATCTTCGCCGTCAATTTCAGCATTAAGCAGTGGGAATGCTTTAAGCGCACCAACTACAGCTTTCGTAAAGAATGACATAAAACCTAGGTTTACATCATTTTTCTCGAAGAAAGCTTGCTTGCGGCGTTTGCGCAAATCAAGAATCGCAGTCATATCCACTTCATTGAAAGTCGTCAGCATCGCTGCTGTGCGTTGTGCTTCAACTAGGCGGTTAGCAATTGTAACCCGGCGACGAGACATCCGTTTGCGTTCAGTTGGCTTCACATCTTTGCCTGCGTTAGCAGGTTCTGATTGTGTTAGCGGAGCAGATTTAACCGGAGTGGCAACCGCTGGTGCAGGTGCAGCAGCAGGAGCTTGTCCTTGCGCTGAAAGATCAATGCCTTGCTCACGAGCACGTTTACGAGCAGCTGGCGATGCATTAATCGTTGCTGCACTTTCATTTGCAGAAGAGGCAACAGGCGCTGCTGGAGCAGCAGCTGGTGCAGCTACTGCGGCAGGAGCAGCAACAGGTGCTGGCTCAGCTGCCGGAGCAGCAGGTACGGCTGCGCCGCCCGCTGCTTCTCCAATCGAACCGATCGCTTCGCCTACAAGTACAACTTCTCCGTCTTGTTTAGCGATGCGAGATACAACACCGCTATTGTCTGCGCTAATTTCTATGTTAACCTTATCGGTTTCAAGCTCTAGTAGGACATCTCCCTGATTGACGGAGTCGCCTTCCTTCACGAACCATTTGGTAATTGTGCCCTCAGAAATGGACTCGCCTAGTTCCGGTACAATAATTTCAGCCATTAGTCACTACCCCCTAATCAAACTTGTTTCAACTGGTTTGCCGTTCAATGCTGTCGAAATAATCCATTTTTGTTCTGCGGCATGTACTTCTTGGTGTCCGCTTGCAGTACTTGAACGATCAGGTCTGCCAACGTAGCGAACAGCTGCCTTCTTAGGAGCTAACGCGCGAAGACGCGGTTCCATGAAGCTCCATGACCCCATGTTTTGCGGTTCTTCTTGTACCCATACGATTTCTTCAAGCTTGTCGAATTGCTTCACAATACGTTCGATTTCTGCATGAGGGAACGGATACAGCTGCTCTACTCTTGCAACACGCAGCCATTCATAATCTTCAGCATTTGTCGATGCAAGCGCCTCTTCAATATCGATAGCTACTTTACCGGTGCAAAGAAGCAAACGTTTTACTTTATCCTTCTGTTCCTTCGGCTCTGTCAGCTTGAATTGCGGAAGCACCGGCTTGAATGAGCCTTCGCTGAAAGCAACACCATGCGACGCAACACGAGGGTTACGGATCAAGCTCTTAGGCGCCATTAGAACGAGCGGACGAACATGCTCCGTGCCAAGCGACGCTGCTTGCTTACGCAGCAAGTGGAAATATTGAGCGGACGTTGAAAGGTTCGCAACGGTCCAGTTGTTATCAGCTGAAAGCTGAAGGAAACGTTCAAGTCTAGCGCTTGAATGCTCCGGTCCTTGGCCTTCATAGCCATGCGGCAGCAAAATCGTAATGCCTGATTTTTGCGACCATTTCGCACGGCCAGCTGAAATGAATTGGTCAAAAATAACTTGGGCAACGTTGGCAAAGTCACCATATTGCGCTTCCCAGATAACAAAGGTTTCAGGCGCAAATACGTTGTAGCCATATTCAAAGCCGAGTACTGCCGTTTCCGACAATGGGCTGTTATGAACGGCAAAGGATGCTTTCGCTTGCGGTAAAATGTGCAGCGGCGAGAACTTTGCTGCCGTCGCATTATCATTAAGCATGATGTGACGATGTGCAAACGTTCCGCGCTCCGAATCCTGACCGCTTAGACGAATAGGTGTACCGTCTGCAAGAATCGTTGCGAATGCAAGCGTCTCGGCATGTGCCCAGTCAACCTTTTCCCCATCGTTCAAAGCTGAAGCTCTGCGCTGCAAAATACGTTGAAGCTTCGTATATTCGGTGAAACCCTCTGGACGGTTAAGCAGCTCCAGGTTGATTTCACGAAGCGTCTCAAGCGGAACTGCAGTGCGTACTTCCTCGCCTGTAGGCAGCGTTGTTTTGTTTTGCTCACCGCGAAGCTTCGGCTCGCCTTCCTTCGCTTTCATTGCATCATAGGCTGCTTGCAGCTTGCCGTTCGTACGTTGACGCAATTCTTCAACCTGCGCTTCCGTAATCGCCTTCTCACCCTTCAACTGCTCGCTGTAAAGCACGCTTACGGTCGGATGATTGCGAACCTTTGCATACATCAGCGGTTGTGTTACTTCTGGATCGTCCATTTCATTATGGCCGAAACGACGGTAACCAATCAAATCAATAACAAAACCTTTATTGTAGCGGAGACGGTATTCACAAGCGAGGCGTACTGCTGCCAAGCAAGCTTCCGGCTCATCCGCATTTACGTGTACGATAGGAATGTCGAAGCCTTTCGCAAGATCACTTGCGTAATGCGTCGAGCGTGAATCAATGCTGTTCGTCGTAAAGCCAAGGCGATTATTTGCGATAATATGAATCGTACCGCCATTGTGATAACCTTGCAGCTTGTTGAAATTGAGCGTTTCCGCAACAATTCCTTCTCCAATGAAAGCCGCGTCGCCGTGAACGGCAATCGTCACTGCTTTCGCTGGATCTTGTGTAGGCATTCCCCGCTTGCTGCGATCTTCTTGAGCAGCACGTGTGAAGCCTTCAACTACTGGATTAACAAATTCCAAGTGGCTCGGGTTGTTCGCAAGGGTAAGATTCGCACGAATCGTTTCGCCTTCCTTCACAGCTCTGTCAGCACCTAGATGATATTTTACGTCGCCGGTCCAGCCATAATTAAGGCCCATTGATCCTTCAGACGGAATAAGCTCTTTATTCGGAGCATGGTGAAATTCAGAAAATATTTTCTCATAAGGCTTGCCAAGTACATGCGTCAGTACGTTGAGACGACCGCGATGCGCCATGCCCATAAGGATATGGTTTGCTCCATCATGCGCTACGGAGCGGACGATTTCATCAAGCACTGGCACGAGCATGTCTACGCCCTCGATAGAGAAACGTTTTTGTCCAACGAATGTCCGGTGCAGGAAGTTCTCGAAATACTCAACTTCCATTAGACGCTCAAGCAGTGCTGAACGTTCTCTTGCAGACAGCGGTGCTGGGAAACTTCCCGACTCCGCCTGTTTGTTAAGCCAATTGCGTTCACTCTCATCATGAATATGTGTAAATTCATACGCCGCTGAACGGGTATAAATCTCTCTCAAGCGGTTGATTGCTTCCCAGCCATTCGAGATTGATGCTGGCGCATTATCCCAAATAAGCGATGCTGGAATAGAAGTTAAATCCGCTTGCGTAAGTCCGAAAGTTTCTGGCTCAAGCAGCTTTGTATCAGCAGCAGGGCTGAAGCCGAGCGGATCAATATCTGCAGCTAAATGGCCGTATCTGCGAATGTTCAGCATTAGCTGATGCGCAGCGACAACCTTTTTCAACATATTTGAATCAATCGGACCAGGTGCTGCTGCATGTGATGCAGCCTTTTGCTCGCTTGGCTTAGCCGTAATGCTCGGAGCTTCTCCTTGTAGTGTAGCCGGAGGTTCCCCGAAACGTACAAAAAGCTCACGAACTGTAGACTCTACGGAGTCTGGATCAGTTAAGAAACGCTCGTATTGCTCCTGCACATACCCAAGGTTGGGGCCATAGTAGCTTTGCCAAGGCGAATAATTTCGCTCATCATGGTTGCTCATTGCAGAAAATTCCACCCTCTCTATTCATTGCCATCCTATTATTTTCTAAGGCGATGCTCGCCATACATGCTCGCCAACTTGCACTTGCCTAAATCGTTTTCAATAATAATCAAGCAAACACTAATCCCTTAACATATAAAGGGAAAAGTAAGAAAAATGAACATGTGTCAAGGACACCGTTTTATAGCTCATATATATTCTAGTACATAGTACGCTCTCCATCCATAACCATATTGGCATCGATATCATCCATTTGAAGCATTGATTGTCTCTTTTGGACAACTAATTGAGCATTAATTCTGATCTTGCTGCTCGATTGCATCAATTGAAGGCTTTAGGCCGTTTTTCAGCGCTTCCTGTAAAAACAAAATCGATTCTCGGTTCTGGTATTCGCTTACCTCATGACCTGAAAATGGATAATCATTGAGCTGCTTAAGCGATCGTATCCGATTGTATACGGCGTAGATGGTCTCTGGCATACACACGGTATCTTTCCAGCCAACCGACATCAACACCGGCGCCTTAATGCGTTCAGCCAAATTCAACAGGTCAAAATGAGCAAGCGTAGACAGCACTGCGTTGAGCCGATCAGGATACCTTTTAATGTACTGAGCAATTTCCGTAAGCGAGCTCGTCGAATTCATTAGGCCAAAATCCATATGGCACATGTTCGGAATATCGGCAACGACCGCGCTTACCTTGGAGTTCAGCGCTGCAGCAAGCAATGATAATCCGCCTCCTTGACTAGCGCCAACAACCGCTATCCGCGACTCATCCACCTCATCCTGTAGGGCAGCTGTATCCACCGCTCTAACCGCATCCATTGTAATCGCCTGGTAGTAGCTGCGCTCGGTATTCGTTATTCCCTGTGAAACCCAGCCTTTGACGAAACCTTCATCAGTGGTTAGCAAGCTGCCTGTTTCGCCTCCTTGCCCTCTAGCATCAACTGCAAATACGGCATAACCCAGCAGCAGCCACGCAGCATAACGCTCTGGTAGTCCCTTATCGCCTGTATAACCCTGATAAAAAACGACACAAGGCAGCTTCGCACCGTTCAATCCTTGCTGAGGCACGATGTATAACCCGTGAATAGGCGTATCATCTCCGCCTTTAAAAGTTAAACGCTCCGTTCTCACCGTCGTGATTGGAGTTTCAACCGTTTGTCTCCTCACATCAAGCGGCCTCTCTGCATAGCTGTTTAATACATTTTCCCAGTATTGATTTAACTCTTCAACATCCATCGTTACGGATGGCCGATAAGCTAATAAATCATTTTTCCTTCTATTTATTGCATGCATATAAGTATACCCCTATTCCACTATGTATTTTCGTTCCGACACACAAAGAAATTGTTCTTTGAGGCATAAATAAAATAAGCTATCTCCAGTTTAACTCATTGAGCCAAACCAAAAATAGCCTTTTTTGAAAATGAATTGTTCATTATATACCATAGGGCATTAACAGTTAGCAGATGCATGTTTTTTTCTTAACGCCCGCTTTGCCCAAAGAAACTGTTTTTTGGATATAATCACTAGCTAACGGGACCTTGCACGCTGTATTTCCGACATCTACATGCACCTTGCCGATGAATGCTGCAACGGCCTCTGCTTCTTCACGCAGCTCCGTGACATAAATACCGACAATCATCACGAAGGTGTTCATCGTATAACGAACACGATTTTGCTCCGTATGAATAGTTTCCTTTATTCTATTTAACAAAAAGCGTATTTCATCAAAATCCAGCTGCTCGTCCGGTGTAATAGAGATGTAATTCGCATAAGTGCTCCAGCCGCACGTGGACACCATCTCTTCCGAGGAGTCTATCCATTCTACTGCCAGCTCATGGGCAAAAGGGCTTTCCGCTGCGACACCTGCTACCGTATATTCTGCTGCCATGTACCAATAAGCTTGTTTGACCCATTGCTGCAGCGTCTCTTTAGCAATGGTTTTGGGATTAACTGAAAGTCCCGCCAAATACATCGCATCGCTATTACTGGACGCAAACAGCTTTAGCGCTAGCTCTTCGTCTTTTTTCACATATTTAACAAGCTTCTTCAAATCACCGATTTTCACACCAAAGAGCGGCTCCATCGCTCCATGACGAATAAAGGTCATTTTTGTTTGCTCATTGCCTAGCCGCTCTAATTCCTTCATTATCTCTTCATAGGTCATATGTCAGCCCTCCATTTTAGTCCACGTATTACTTCGCAAATAAAGGAGGTACGCCATGCGCGGCGAACCTCCAAATCATCACATCTCAAAGCTTATTCTTGCTGTACAATCAATTCAACTAAAGTTCTAACCATGACGCCGGTAGCTCCCTTAGGCTCCCAGCCTCTGCTCGAATCCAGCCATGCAGTTCCGGCAATATCGAGATGCACCCACGGCAATCCTTCGGCAAAATGTCCAATGAACAATCCGCCTGTTATCGTACCGGCATATCTTCCACCGCTATTTTTCAAATCTGCTGCATCGCTTCTAATCTGCCGCTTATATTCCGGATAAGAAGGAAGCTGCCAGATTCGTTCGCCAGCTCTCTCTGACGCAAGCTGCACCTGTTTGTAGAGCTCGTCATTGTTTGTAATCGCGCCTGTTGCGTGCGTACCCAAGGCTACGGATACGGCACCAGTTAAAGTTGCCACATCAATCAGCTTCGTTGCTCCTCTTGTAATGGCGGTCGTAAGTCCGTCTGCCAGCACTAATCTGCCTTCAGCATCGGTATTCACAATCTCAACGGTATGGCCGCTCATCATGCGCAGCACATCTCCAGGTTTAATCGCTCGGTCCGAAGGCATATTCTCAGCTGTTGGAATGACTGCGATGACATTAATTGCTGGTTTCAGCTCTCCAATGACGCGAATAGCACCCAGCACAGCAGCTGCGCCGCCCATATCGGAAATCATATCCTGCATGCCTTCCGCTCTCTTCAAGGAAATACCGCCCGTATCAAACGTAATTCCTTTTCCGATTAGTCCCCATGCCTCTTCTGAATTTGGATTGCCTTTATAGTGAATAACAATCATACGCGGTGGATTTATGCTGCCTTGTCCAACGCCTAATAGACCGCCCATCCGCTGCTCAGCCGCGCTCCACTCGTCAATGACTTCTATTTCCAAATCAAGCTCACGCGCTAATTCCTCTGCATGATACGCCAACCGTTCTGGCGTAAGATCATTACCAGGCAGATTCGTAAGATCTCTTGCTAAAATGACCCCTTCAGCATACAACCGGCCTTTTGTTATTCCTTGTGTCCATAAAGCGGCTTCCTCTGCTGATGCAGCTGCTCCCTGTGGTACGAGTGCAACCTCTTTCAGCGAAAATCGCTCCGCTTTCTCCCGTTTCAACGGCTGTCGATCATGAAGCGCGAGCAGCAAGCCCTCAGTCAGCGCTTGTGCAGTAGACTCTGCTCCAAGGTTTTCAGCTTGCCCTTCAACAAGTGCATCAGACAGCAGTACTTGCACATTTACCGCCTGTAATTTTTTCAATGCTTTGGCTGCAGCCGCTGCTGCAAGCCGCAGGCTCGTAGCTCCGCCATCCTGATCAAGCCCAACAAACACGATGTGAGACGCAGGATACAATCCAAGTGTCGGCATAATCTCCGTTTGCTCCGAATCCGCTTTAAACAATCCTTTAGCATAACGTCCTCTAAGCGCTTCATCGATTTGCGGCTGTACGATCGGGGTAACTGCATCTGATTGCGTCAACTCTTTTTTACTGACAAAACGAATAACCGCATCTACATTTGCTTGCTCTGTACCGCGAACCCCGTATGTAAATTGAATAGTCATTATTATTTCCTCGCTCTCCAAATGGATTTGCCTAACCGAATCCATTTCATTTGAATCGTTTCAATCGCTTTTTTCAAACTCATTATACCTAAGCGTTCTCCTCTTTGCCATGTTTATAATTGCAGACTTGTCACTTAGCTAACATGATATGAAAAAGCAAAATACTCCCCGCCCACGATTGGGGGAGAGCATCCGATTCATTTCAGCTAAGCCAATCCTTTTGTAGTGAACATTAAGCTAATGGCAGTGTCAGAATAAATTCAGTTCCTACCCCTAATTGACTATCCACTCTAATCGTACCATTATGATTGCGAACAATTCTGTAGCTTACCGATAAGCCTAACCCTGTACCCGACTGCTTCGTCGTAAAGAAGGGGTCAAACAATCTGCTCATCGTTGCTTTGTCCATGCCTTTTCCATTATCCTTAATAATAATTTCGGCAAATTGTCCATTTCCACGCGTAATAATATCAATAAGGCCCCTTCGCTCGCTCTGAACTTCTTCAATCGCATCGAGTGAATTTTTAATAATGTTCAAAATAACCTGCTTCACTTGTTTAACATCAATCGAGACGAGATGCTCTGAGCAATAACACTCCGCTTTAATTTCGCAATTCCGCATCAAAGCTTCACTTTCGGTCAGAAGCACAACCTCTTTTATTAAATGATCGATAGACACCAATTGTTTCATTGGTGCTGATGGCTTGGACGAATTTAGAAATTCATAAATGATATCATTTGCCCGGTCGATTTCCGTTAAAATAATACGAGCGTACTCTTCTTTGCCCACTTCCAGTAAATATGGCCGCAATAGCTGAATAAAGCCGCGAATGCTTGTCAACGGATTACGAATTTCATGTGCAATTGCAGCAGCAATTTTCCCGAGCATGGCAAGCTTGTCGTTTTGCAATGCCGTCTGCTCAATTTGCTTATATTCAGAAACATCCTTCACGCTAATTAAAAAATCACCGTCTAACTGATCACCGTATGTAACCGTTACCAATAGATGTTTACCATCTTTGTGTTGGAACTCATAATACTTGCTATGCATGAGAAACATTTCTTTGTAGAGTCTAAGAACTGTTCGCTTCGTGCTGCTAGTAAGCCGCCGATGTCTTAATATTTCCTTTATCGTACAACCAATTAATGTTTTCCGAGGGATGTCGAGCAGCTTGGCCATTTGTACATTAATAAACGATAAGATTCCATCACTATCAAACAAAGCAATTCCGCTGTCCATGTGCTGCAAAACATTTTCATACTTATTTTTGACTCGTTCAAAGGAGCGGTTGGACCTGAAAAGCATCTCTCGCATTTCAGTGAATTTTTGCTCCGTTGATCTCTCTGGCTGCAAACGAAATCGGCAAGCAACCATAATCTCCATTAAAAAAACAAAGGAACGATTATATAATCGCACAGCCTCCTCCGAGTCAACATTTGCAGCCAAAGACTGTATGCATTCCTCATGTACGGCAATAATTTCTTCAGGGTTTATTCCGTAAAGCTCCTTGCCAAGCTCGTTAGCATGGAATAATGATACTTCCTTACCACTCCGAATATACTCGGCAAGCGCCGGGAAATAGCGCTTTCGAATGGCCAACATCTTGTACTCCTCCCCGGCAGCATCTATAAATAACGGTTACAGTTACTACTAATCATAGGGCGAGTTTACAATCCCTGTCAATCGGAAATCCTGTCGAATTATGCACCGTAAATAGGCAAAAAGTCTGCCCGAAAGTCATCTAGGACTTTAGCCTACTGCATTCATTTCCTGCTATTTGTTCATTTTTATATCGGAAGTCTAATCATTATTGTTGCTCCCCCGACCTTTATACCATCTATCCCAATCATGCTTCCATTCCTTATTTTTTTTATCATCATATCGATTTTTCCAATTATCATTTTCTTGCTTGCCTTGATGACTGTTTACGTTATTATTGCGATTATTGTTGCTATCATTGCGATCTCGATTTCGATCATTGTCATCATCATTATTATTTCGATCATGATTATGATTGTTATTATTTTTGTCGTCATCGTTATGATCGTTTTTACCGCCGCTCGGCATTGTAGGCTGAACTGGCTTCGTTGGTTTCCCTGGCGTAATTACCGGCTTGTTGCCCCATGTCCCGTTTTTATTGGGCTTATTAGTTGCGTTGCCTTTATTTACTCCGCTAACGACAGGCTTATTTGGTTTTTCCACTTTTACAGGCTTGTTTGCAGTTGGAGTCGTAGTCGGTTTAATCGGTTTCGGTTTCGTCTTTGTTTCTTCCTTTTGCTGCTTAACCTTATCCTCTTTCTCCAGTGCTACCAACTTCTTGAGCTTTTCTTTGCTCGTATCTCCCGCATTGCTTACAATCGTCTTCACTCCGCCGATAGACGCTGTTGCCTGATCGATGGATTGCTTTTTCAATTGCTCCAATTCGATACTGTAGCCTTCATCCTTTGCCATTAAATATACGGCCATCTTGCCTGAAGAAATACCATTTATAGCTGCTTCCTCACGCACCTCATTAGGCAGCGACAACGTTGTAATTGTAGCAGTTGCTGCTTCTGCTTCAAGCTGAGCGAGCAGCATTTTCAGTTTCTCGTCGACTTTTCCCGTCAAAATATTCTCAAAATCGCCTTTACTCGCAAAATTGTCGTCTAATAAAACACTCGTAATAAAAATATCTTTGTTTGGCGTATCCAGATAATGTGAGCCTTTAGCCCTCTCCAAAATAGAAGCTGCAACCTCTTCCACATGAATACCTGCGTATTTGAGCCCTTTAATAATGACTTCTCCATCTTCATTAAGTGCGCGAAGCTCACGTACTTTCTCGTTTTCATCGACGCCCAGCTCTATGCTTGGATTAATATCCATGCTCACGTAAGCAACTACGGATTGTGAGTCTCTTTGCATGAAAAATAAAAGTGGAACAAACAGAATCAAAATAAGGGTGGCAGCACTCCCATACCAATAAATCGGCCTCTGGATGACGCGCTTCTTAAACTCTTCTTCGAATGTCACTTCTTCTCCGATTTGTGTAGTTCCCTGAATAGGGGCCTGCAAAAATTGACCGTCTGCCGTCATCACAACTGCATACTGCTTATGAATGCTCATAACGACTCCACGTTTCATTTGCTTGCCTCCTTATTCTCGACGATGCGCTCATCGGATATATGTAAATAATCATGCATGTAAGGGTATGTCCCAGAAATGATTAGTGCGATAGCAATAATATATTTTCGATTTCTTTCCACCGTTTTGCGGGAAACGCCGCACATTTCGGTCAGCTCTTTTACAGCCAACTTATTTGTTTGCCTTAAAGAATCTAATAAATCCGTTTCACTTACGAGCGTTTGCGCGATACCAATCAACAGCTTTCTTGAATCGGTATGCTTGGGAGAATTGTCTACCAATTCTGCAAAGGAAATGCCAAATCGCAAAAGCTCTTGATTAAGCTCAGTGATCTCAAGCCTTCTCTCGTCCTCTGTGCGCTTCATTTCAAATGCAGTCATCGCTTGTCTTGTCTCGACTGAATTATATTGAGGCTGCTCCTCATCCTCTGAGTCGAACATACTGTAAGGCACAACCTGAGAATGCCTCTGTTCTTTCCGGACATGGTCAATAAGCCGACGACGAATGACGGTTTCAGCAAATCCGAGAAATGATTTTCCAGCACTGCTGGAAAATTGATTGATGGCTTCATTAAAAGCGAGCAGCGCTATGCTGAATTCATCATCTCGACTCGGATCGATATACCGTTTACAAAATCGACTTGTAACTTTCATTATATATGGCTTATAGTCTGCTATGAACTGCTCACGCAGCAGCTCGTCACCTTCATGAATATGAGCAACCCATTGTTCTGGAGTGAGCTTCTGCTCATCCTCTGCTGCTTTGGCAGAAACAGACTTCCGCAGAAAGCGTTTGAACAAAACAAGTAACAACCGCTCCACCTCACTATTAGTATGATTCGTTTCTGTCTGCCCGGTTTCGGGGGGTACATTCTGAGAAAATCTTAATTTTCATTTAAAAGCATCTTTTGTCCCCTTTATATCGCCAAAAAACCGTTGATTGAGAAACAAACGAATTTAATAAAATTACAAAATGATACATTTTTATATGATCAAAATAAAGAAAAGCCCCCGTGAAGGAGGCTCACCATTCATGTTTAAAAAACTAAACGGAAGTACGGCGTTGACGGAGCTTATTCCTTCTATTGTTAAGCATCCCTAGACGCTTCTTAAGAACAAGCTGCCATTCCGTATCCTCAATTTGCTTAGCAAAGCTTAGCAAATCAAGTGCCATATCGATTTGACTGTGGACAACATCCATTGGATCCTCATTCTCATGGTTAACACAATTCTCAAGCAGCGCCTTGCCTTCTTGCTCTACGTACTCCTGAAAATCAACTTCAGCAGCACCGTCGCCATGTGCATATTCGGCTAGTATCTCATATTCATTTTCGATTAAATAATGAATATCTACACGGTGACAGACAGGACAAAACATAATGGGCACATTGTGAATATGCGTCCGAATATGCTTAAGTGTACCTTTTGTTCCAATCATACTAGCTCCACAGCAAAAACTCATTGACGACTCCTCCTCAAAGGTTTGCGCAGCAAACCTATCTTCGTAAGCATCATCTTAGGTTTGCGTAGCAAACCTATCTTCGTAAGCATCATCTTAGGTTTACGCAGTAAACCTATCTTCGTAAGCATCATCTTAGGTTTACGCAGTAAACCTATCTTCGTAAGCATCATCTTAGGTTTGCGTAGCAAACCTATCTTCGTAAGCATCAACTTAGGTTTACGTAGTAAACCTATCTTCGTAAGCATCATCTTAGGCTTGCGTAAGCAAACCTATCTTCAAAACCATCATCTAAAGTTTGCGTTAACAAACCTATCATTTTTTATTATCTGTTGCTAAGTATACCATATTCGCTCTGCATGGACGAAATTCCTGCTTTCTCCTCACATTATCCGTATCGCTATGTAGACAAAAACAAAACCCGTACCATTAAATGGCACGGGTTTTGTTAATACTGCTATTCGAAATATATTATTTCGATACCAAAGTTTGTTGACCTGGTTTCCAGTTGATTGGGCAAAGACCACCGGATTGCAATGCTTGCAATACGCGAAGAGTTTCGTCTACGCTGCGGCCAACGTTGTTGTGGTTAACAACTTGATATTGTACTTCGCCTTCTGGATTGATGATGAATAGACCGCGAAGAGCGATACCTTCTTCTTCAATCAATACACCGTAGTCACGAGCTACGCTTTTCGTAATATCAGCAGCAAGAGGGAATTCTAGTTGACCTAGACCATTATCGTTAACCGGCGTGTTGATCCATGCACGGTGACTATGTTTGCTATCAATGCTGACACCAAGAACTTCAGTGTTCAAGTTTTTGAATTCAGCTGCAGCCATGCTAAGTGCAGTAATTTCAGTTGGACATACGAATGTGAAATCTAGTGGGTAGAAGAACAATACCAACCATTTTCCTTTATAATCTGCAAGTGATGCTGTACCGAAATCTTTACCGTCACCTGTTGCTGTTTCCATTGAAAAATCAGGGGCCTGACGGCCTACCAAACGCTCTGCCATAATAGAAAACCTCCTTGACCTATCCATAAATTTTATTGTTTATGTCACTTCGTCTGTGTGACTTACCTAGTAAATAGTATCACTAGTTTATAAACAAGTCAATATTATAATTAATATTTATTTATAATAATTATAATCTAGATGCTATTTTCTTAGAGCAGCTACGATCAAATCGCCCATTTCTGTTGTGCCAATTGCTGTGCTCTTATCAACAGCAATATCACCTGTACGGTGGCCTGCATCAAGAACTTCTTTCACCGCTGCTTCAATTGCTGCAGCAGCCTCGTGGTAACCAAATGTAAGGCGGAACATAAGCGCTACGGAAAGGATTGTTGCAATTGGGTTGGAGATGCCTTGACCCGCGATGTCAGGTGCTGAGCCGTGTACCGGCTCATACAAGCCGAAGCTGCCTTCGCCAAGCGATGCAGATGAGAGCATTCCGATTGATCCAGTCAGCATTGCAGCTTCATCACTAAGAATGTCGCCGAACATATTTTCTGTTACGATGACATCAAAGCTCGAAGGACGGCGAAGCAATTGCATTGCACAGTTGTCAACAAGCACGTGCTCTAGCTCTACCTCTGGATATTCAGGAGCGATCCGGTTTACCACTTCGCGCCATAGGCGGGATGTTTCTAGTACGTTTGCTTTATCAACAGAAGCAAGACGTTTGCCGCGAGTCATAGCGATATCGAATGCTTGACGAACGATGCGCTCGATTTCTTGCACGTTGTATACGCATGTATCAACCGCTTCTTCGCCGCCAGCGCCTTCACGACGGAATTTCTCGCCAAAGTAAATACCGCCAGTCAATTCACGAACAACGATGAGATCCGTGCCTTCAAGCACTTCTGGCTTCAAAGTTGAAGCTTCTTTCAAGCAATCGAATACGGTAGCTGGACGAATGTTTGAGAAAAGGCCAAGTGCTTTGCGAATGCCTAGCAAGCCTGTTTCTGGACGAAGCTCCTTGGAGTTGTTGTCCCATTTTGGTCCGCCTACTGCGCCAAGCAATACCGCGTCTGCACCTTTGCAAAGGTCAAGTGTTTCTTGCGGCAATGGTGTGCCTTTCTCGTCGATTGCAATACCGCCGAACAAGCCGTGTTCTGTTTCGAATTTGTAGCCGTAAAGCTCCTCGGTTTTTTTGAGCACTTTAAGCGCTTCGCCAACTACCTCAGGGCCGATACCGTCGCCGGCAATAACTGCAATTTTTTTAACTTCTGACATAATAATGTAACACTCCTCGTTTTGAGTTAAACTTGTCCATTCAACGTTTTCAAAAATATAAGAATTTATAAGTTTGTTAGCTTATAAAGGGCTTATATTTCACCGTCAAAGCTACTTCAGCGTCCAAAGGACGCTAAAGCGTTTTTGCTTGGCGAATCCTGTTGAAAAGTTCAAGTCTACACATTCATTCTCATTCTATTATCATTTGTACCATAAAAACGAGTTGATTACCAAGATATAAAATCTATTTACTCTATAGGCTGTAACTATAGGGTCACTCATTATCCCTTTTTTGAAGCTATATCTATCAAAGAACAAAAAAACAGTCCGCCCAAAGGTTATACTCTGGCGAACTGCTTTTCATTTAGATTAGACTCATCTTATCGCGGCGACCTGGCGTCTTGCGCTTCTCGATCAGTCGATTAAGTGCATCGATGTATGCTCGCGCGCTAGCTTCAAGAATGTCCGTGCTAAGTCCACGTCCTTGAGCAGAAACATCATCCTGCTTTAGTACAACATGAACCTCACCTTGCGCATCCTTGCCTTGCGATACGGATTTGATCGAATAATCTTCAAGCTCCACAACTTCCTGTGTCACCTTATCGATCGCGTTATAGATGGCGTCTACGGAACCGTTGCCGATTGCCGCTTCATCTATGACCTCACCCTCCGCTTTACGAATCCGAACGGATGCGCTTGGCGTAGATTGATTGCCATAACTGACTTGGATCATTTCTAATTTGAATACTTCCGGCGTATCGATGAGCTTCTCTTCAAGCAGAGCAAGAATATCCTCATCACTTACGGTTTTCTTGCGATCTGCCAAATCTTTAAATTTAGCAAAAGCAGCATTAACCGCTTCGTCCTCAAGCTCATAACCTAGGTCGATCAGCTTCTCACGGAACGCATGGCGTCCTGAATGCTTGCCAAGCACCAGCTTGGATTCCTTCAGTCCGATCGTATCCGGTGAAATGATTTCATACGTTGTTTTTTCTTTCAGCATGCCATCCTGATGAATACCAGATTCATGCGCGAATGCATTGGCACCAACAATTGCTTTGTTGCCTGGAACGACCATGCCCGTCAGCTTGCTGACAAGGCGGCTCGTCTTGGCAATTTCTTTCAGGTTCAGCGTAGTTTGAGCTCCGAAGTAGTCCGGACGCGTAGCAAGAGCCATTGCAATCTCTTCGATCGCTGTGTTACCTGCGCGCTCCCCGATACCATTGATCGTACCCTCAACTTGATCTGCACCATTCAAGATCGCTGCTAGCGAATTTGCAGTCGCCATGCCGAGATCATTGTGACAATGTGCGCTCAGCTGAATTTTTTCGATATTCGGCACATTTTCCTTCAACACCTTGAAGATGTTCCCAAATTCTTGCGGATTCATATAACCGACCGTGTCCGGAATGTTTACGACCGTTGCTCCCGCTTTAATGGCCATCTCAACG
Organism: Paenibacillus sp. 01T424; assembly: GCF_056398745.1. Lineage (NCBI taxonomy): Bacteria > Bacillati > Bacillota > Bacilli > Caryophanales > Paenibacillaceae > Paenibacillus > Paenibacillus sp. 01T424. The sequence goes on from NZ_JBFTPZ010000003.1 coordinate 195,426, forward strand.
ACCTGACACAGAAAGTCCAGCTCTGTACGTCCTGCATCCTCTGCTGAGAATTCAACTTTGTCAAAATATTGCTTTGCATACCGAATGGCACGCTCTGCCGTTTCAAGCACCTGCTCCTTCTCCATCCGCAGCTTGTGCTTGCGGTGAATCGGACTTGTAGCAAGAAATACGTGAATGCACGGATCCTGTGCGCCGATAAGCGCTTCACGAACAGCATCGATATCCTGCTCACGCGAGCGTGAGAGTCCGATAACTGTAGCATTTTTAACTGCTCGTGCTACCGCATTAACTGCAGCAAGGTCTCCCGGAGACGCAGCAGGGAAGCCAGCTTCCATGCGGTCCACTCCCAGCCTTTCAAGCTGAAGGGCAATCTCTACCTTTTCCTTCGTGTTCAGGTTAACCCCAGGAGATTGCTCTCCATCACGAAGCGTTGTATCGAAAACATATATTTTCCGCATTTGTGCAATGCACCTCCGTGAACAAAATGATCCCGGTGCGCTCGGACCACATGGCGATACTACGTGCTCATCGTCAAACGATCCGGCGAACCGGGATATTTTCCTACATTCTATCTTTTATTACTTCTTGATCCAGTGCATCAATTCACGAAGCTGTGCGCCTGTTTTTTCAATCGGGTGAGCAGCTTCATTACGGCGAGTAGCTGTAAGCATTGCACGGTTCGATTGGTTTTCCAAGATGAAGTCACGAGCAAAACGACCGGATTGGATATCTTCCAATACACGTTTCATTTCTTTTTTCGTTTCTTCAGTAACAATGCGAGGACCAGTTACATAATCGCCGTATTCAGCTGTGTTGGAGATAGAATCGCGCATGGACGCCATTCCGCCTTCATACATCATATCAACGATCAATTTAAGCTCGTGCAAGCACTCGAAGTAAGCCATTTCTGGAGCGTAGCCAGCTTCAACAAGCGTTTCAAAACCAGCTTTAACTAGTGCAGTAGCGCCACCGCAAAGAACGGCTTGCTCACCGAACAAATCTGTTTCTGTTTCTTCTTTGAAAGAAGTTTCGATAACGCCTGCACGAGTACAGCCGATACCTTTAGCATATGCAAGACCGATAGCTTTAGCATTGCCAGTTGCATCTTGCTCAATAGCGATTAGTCCAGGAACGCCAAAGCCTTCTTGGTACGTACGGCGAACCATGTGACCAGGAGATTTTGGAGCTACCAAGAATACATCTGTATCTTTGTTCGGAACGATTTGTCCGTAGTGAATGTTGAAGCCGTGGGAGAACATAAGAGCCGCGCCTTTTTTCAAGTTAGGAGCGATTTCATCATTGTACACTTTCGCTTGTGTTTCATCAGGAAGCAAAATTTGAACAACGTCAGCCACTTTAGTTGCTTCAGCAACTGTAAGTACTTCGAAACCATCTTTTTTAGCAACGTCTGCGGATTTACCAGGACGAAGACCAATAACAACTTTCAAGCCGCTGTCGCGAAGATTTTGTGCTTGAGCGTGACCTTGGCTGCCGTAACCGATAACTGCAATTGTTTTACCTTGTAGTACGCCTTGATCAGCGTCTTTTTCATAGTACATTGTAACTGCCATATTAATAATTGCCTCCTTTAGTTTAACCCTTTTGAGCGGGTGTTTAAGCAGAGAATGACCCTTAAGCAGCGGTTCTCCCCTTAAACTCCCGCTCAAAGCGGGATGTTGAATGATGAACTCTTATTACTTGGAATTGCCTCTGTTTAATGCTGTTACTCCTGTGCGCGACAGTTCACGAATGCCATACGGTTTAAGCAGTTCAACCATAGCATCGATTTTTTCAGTGTCCCCTACTACTTGTACCATAAGCGAATGAGTGCCAATGTCCACAACCGCTGCGCGGAAAGTTTCAACAACACCTAAAATTTCCGGACGAGATGCTGGCTCTGCATTCACTTTAATGAGTGCAAGCTCGCGGCCAACCATCGGATTTGAGCTAAGATCAATGACCTTAATAACGTCAATCAGCTTATATAGCTGCTTCGTTACTTGCTCTAGCGTATGATCATCACCAGAAGTGACGATGACCATACGCGACAAGCCTGCTTCTTCGCTAGAACCAACTGTTATGCTTTCAATGTTGAAGCCGCGGCGTCCGAACAAACCAGATACGCGCTGTAGAACGCCGGGCTGATCGTTAACGATTACTGCGATCGTGTGTTTTTTCATTCCGCATCCCCCATGATCATTTCGTCGATGGTGCTTCCTTGCGCTACCATTGGGTACACGTTCTCTTCTTTGCGAACGACGAACTCAACAACAGCTGGACCAGGATGGCGTAATGCTTCTTCCCATGCGGCACGCGCTTCTTCTTTGTTCGTTGCGCGGAAGCCTTTAACTCCGTAAGCTTCTGACAGCTTCACAAAGTCTGGGCTGCCTGAGAGATCAATATGACTGTAGCGGTTGTCATAGATAAGCTCCTGCCACTGTCTTACCATACCGAGCACCTGATTATTGATAATTACTACCTTAACCGGAATGTTGTTAATTGCGCAAATCGCAAGCTCTTGCGCACACATTTGCATCCCGCCGTCCCCATTAATGGAAACGACTACGCGATCCGGATTCGCCATTTGAGCGCCGATAGCAGAAGGGAATCCGAAGCCCATAGTGCCTAGCCCTCCGGAAGTAACCCATGAACGAGGCTTATTGAACTTGTAATACTGTGCAGCCCACATTTGATGTTGACCAACGTCAGTTGTTACAATCGCATCGCCATTCGTTGTCTCATGGATCAGCTCAACAACCCACTGCGGCTTAAGCTCAACGTCAGAATCCGTATAGCTGAATGGATATTGCTCACATGAAGCTTTGAGCTTCGCACGCCAATCATCCGCTTTATCTGCGCGTTTCGCGAGCTTATTTACAATCTCAAGAACAGTCTTCACATCGCCGACAATCGGGATGTCTGTTGGTACGTTTTTACCGATTTCCGCTGGATCGATATCGATGTGTACGATTTTCGCCAGTGGTGCAAAGCCCGCAAGCTTGCCGGTTACGCGGTCATCGAAGCGAGCGCCAATGTTAATTAGCAAGTCTGCGCTTTGAATCGATTTATTAGCCGTATATGTGCCATGCATGCCTGGCATGCCTAGGAATAAATCATTGCCGCTTGGGAAAGCTCCCAAACCAAGCAATGTTGTTGTAATTGGTATTTGCGTTTTAGTAACGAATTCGAACAGCTCTTCATGTCCGCCAGAGTAAACGACTCCGCCGCCTGCTAGTATTAACGGGCGCTCCGCTTGTTCAATCGCCTTAATCAGCTTATCCACTTGATTTTTGTTAGGCGTGACCGTTGGATTGTAACCACGGATGCTTACTTCTGTTACTGGCTTGAACAATGTCTTAGCCGCTGAGATGTCCTTCGGAATATCGATCAATACTGGACCTTTGCGCCCTGTGTTGGCAATATGGAATGCTTCGTGAATAATACGAGGCAAATCCTCAACGTCGCGAACCAAGTAGCTGTGTTTAGTGATTGGCATTGTGATTCCCGTAATGTCTGCCTCTTGGAAAGCATCGCTGCCAATCAGGCTGGAGATGACATTACCGGTAATAACAACTAGTGGTACGGAATCCATATATGCAGTTGCAATTCCCGTCACGAGGTTTGTTGCACCAGGACCTGATGTAGCGATACATACGCCTACTTTGCCGCTTGCGCGGGCGTAACCGTCTGCCGCGTGAATCGCGCCTTGCTCATGCCGTGTTAGTAAATGATTGAAATCGGGGTTTCCGTGCATCGCGTCATAAATGTACAACACTGCTCCACCTGGATAGCCGAACACACAATCTACACCCTCAAGCAATAGACTTCTTAGCAAAATTTCCGAACCAGAAATAACCTCAGGTTTCGAAATTCTTTCCTTCATTTCCTCTTTTGACTTCAGTGTTGCACCTTGCGTTATCATCAGTCATCCTCCTCTCAGAAAAAACAAAAAAACCTCTCGTTCCTCATGCTCCAATACGAAGCAACGAGGGACGAAAGGTATATCTTCCGTGGTACCACCCAAATTCGTTACACATCTCCCGATGTATAACCTCTACAAGTAAGAACGTCATGCATATACGTTCTACCAATGGCACTGTAACGCTTGCCCTGCGATTCCCCCTAATAGGCAACACATGGTTGCTTTTCAAGGAAACAGCTCCGAGGTGAGCTCGTAGAAAAGGGATTTTGGCGATGGTTGCAGCTAATCCATCCGCTCTCTGTTCAAAAGGGCCCTAAGCACTTCGTCCTCATCAATGCTGATTTTGTATTTACCACATGGTACGAATACCAGTACGTGGTAGATAAGACTTTCCTTATTATATGCCGTGAATCTCCGTTCGTCAAGAACCATAAACAACTCTTGTTGTAAAATGTATTCGGCGCAATCCTTTAGCGCGCTACATATACTAGTTTAGCCCTAATGCGGCAAATTCATGCTGCGTCCCAGATCCATTTGGCGCGGTAGAAATGGAATGATGAGCATGATTCGTATTTATGAGCCAAGGTATGATCAAGCCGAAGTGGTTCGCCTCATTCGCAATGAGCTTATTCCCTTATCCCATACGGTACACCAACATGATGCGCAAACGATTCGAGAGCTCCCTAAGCGTTTCCGTCGCGGTGTTACTTTTGTAGCATCCTTATCTAAAAAAAGCCCTCCAGTCTCCTTCATCCATTTTGAAGTGATGGGTGAGGTGCTTTATTTAGATATGATCGTCACGCATCCTGATCATCGGAATAGACAATGGGGCAGAAAATTAATAGCTCATAGCGAAGCTTACGGCAAAACGCAGAATTGCAAAGTTGCCAGGCTGTTTGTCGATCAGGTTAATGGTAAAGCACATCAACTCTATAGTAAGCTTGGTTACTATACCGTCCAATACTATCCTGAGCTGCGCTGCTACGAATTACTTAAACCGCTCACCCCGCTATGATTACTTAATTGCCATTAAAAACCGTTGTAGCCCTGGTTTCCATAACCGCCGTAGCCAGCATTGCCGTTATAACCAGCATTGCCACCATAGCCACCATAGTTGCCATTGCCGTATTGGTTAAAATTGTTATTGCAGCAGTTGCCACCGCCGCCGTAGCCACCGCCAAAACCACCACCAAAGCCGCCGCCCCATAAAGGAAGCGTGCCGATGGCAAGAAGGTCAAACAATACGAGAGGCAAAATTGCTTTCGTTTGCACGAGCTTGCCTTTGTCTTTTTCGAGTGGAGCGACGATCAGTTTATTTTGGTGTACCCGAACGAGCTTGCCAGTGACGACAGAGCCGTCAGGACGTACTGCATAAATGGATTTGCCGACCAGTTTCCGTACTTGCTGCTTGGAAACGTTACGCATGCGAAATCCCTCCCTTCCCGTTGTCCTACAGCATATTCGCGGAGGGTGGCATCCGTCTGTTTATTTGTCCTCTGCTCTAATAAATGTGCGCATGTCGGTTCATTTTCGCAAAAAAAAACCGCAAAAAAGGCTGTCCAAAAATCATCGATTAGATGACCTGGACAGCCCTTATATGTGGTCAACGCCTAAGCGTTAATTTTTTCTTTTGCAATGCCAGCAAGCGAGTTGAACGAAGTCATATCGTTAACTGCAAGGTCAGCAAGGATTTTGCGGTTTACTTCTACGCCCGCAAGTTTCAAGCCGTGCATGAATTTGTTGTACGAAAGTCCGTTAATACGAGCTGCCGCGTTAATACGAACGATCCACAGTCTGCGGATGTCACGTTTTTTGTTGCGACGGTCACGGTAAGCGTACATTAGGGACTTACCAACTTGCTCCTTCGCTGTTTTAAACAGACGATGTTTCGAACCGAAATAACCTTTAGCTAGCTTTAGAATTCTTTTGCGACGACGAGTGCGGACAAAACCGCCTTTAACTCTTGCCATGAGTGGAAACCTCCTGTAGGTTGAATTAGCTTATTTGGTGTAGCTTATTATTACAAGTTAGCAAGGCCTTGTTTCAAACGACGAACATCGCCAGCAGCCATAAGCGGTTGGCCAGCAAGTACGCGTTTTTGACGACCGGATTTGTGTGAAAGCAAGTGGTTACGGTAAGCTTTGTAACGTTTTACTTTACCAGTTCCAGTAATTTTAAAGCGGTCTTTCAGACTGCTGTGAGTTTTCATCTTAGGCATATCAGTTATCCTCCTTAAAGTTCTTCATCAGTTGTTAGCTGTTGGTTTTGGGTGCCAAAATCATAATCATGCTCCGGCCTTCCAGCTTAGGAGCGCGCTCAACGCTGCATAATTCGGCAACCTCTTTTGAAAGACGATCCAAAATCTTTTGGCCTAGAGATGCATGAGCAATCTCACGACCACGGAATCTTACGGATGCTTTCACTTTATCGCCTTCATTGAGAAACTTAACAACGTTACGAAACTTCGTTTGGTAGTCATTTTCATCAATGTTAGCACGGAACCAAACTTCTTTAAGATCAACGATCTTTTGGTTTTTGCGTGCTTCTTTTTCTTTCTTCTGCTGCTCATAACGGAATTTTCCGTAGTCCATGATGCGGCATACCGGCGGTTTAGCCGTCGGTGCGACGTTCACCAGGTCCAAATTCAGCTCAATAGCAAGCTGCATAGCATCGCGAATGGATTTAATACCGATTTGCTCGCCTTCAGCGCCTACTAAACGCACTTCTCTGGCCCGGATTTCATCATTGATTTGATGTTCTCTGCTAATAACGTGCCACCTCCAAAATTGGTTTGTTCATGTCTCCACGCAATAAAAAAATGCGGGTTCGCTCGAACCCGCATCTCATAACCGTACATGTATGTCAGAGCATCACTTCAGTTGAAATGATGGAATGACTAATCGATTATCGCGAACCAGCCAGCCTGAGCCGAAAGGTGAGAAGCGGGTGCTTCTGCTTGTGCGTATTAAGTTAGTTGTAAATGTTACCGTGTTACTATACCATGGCCTACAAAGCCTTGTCAACAAGCGATTACACTTGTTTGCTTTGAACTTCTTCAAGACGGATGACGCGTGTATGCTGGGTATGACTCCACTTTTTGTTGTTTTGCGTGAAGAATGCATGCACCGTTATCGGCCACCATGACAAGGTGAACAATAGAAAAGTCGGAATCCGCAAATATAGCTTCCACGAAACTTTAGCCATATACATGGATAAAGGTATTTGCACAAAAATATATGCCATGTACGGAATGCTCAGCCAAATTGGAAGCAGGTTGTACACGGAGGTGACGTTATCTCCGCCTGACAGCAGGATGTCTCCCCAAATGATCGCTGCAATAAAAAATCCAGCCAAATAATTATAAGCATTGAACACATAAAGGGCCGCATCAATCTTCGTCATGCTGCGATCCTTGATTCCCTGCCAAAGCAGAGGAAGCATATGTTTACGAGTAACATCAAAGTGTCCTTGCATCCAGCGAAGCCTTTGGCGAGCTGATGCTTGGAACGTAATCGGCTTCTCGTCGAACACCTTTGCCTCAAAGTTGAACTTCGGATAAATTCCGCGTTTAATGCAGCGGACTGTAAATTCTAAATCTTCAACCAAGCTTGTAGCTCCCCAGCCCATTTCCTGAAGCAGCTTTGAATCAAAGCACATGCCTGTTCCACCTAGAAAGTTGGCAAGGCCAAGATTTGTACGCGGAAGCTGCCAAAGCCGGTTGCAGAACCAGTAGTTAATTGCATTTGCTGAGCTGACCCAAGAATCATTTGGATTTTTTGTATCCAGGTAGCCTTGAATAACTCGGAATCCATTGCTCAAATCATTGTTCATGTACTGCAAGAAATCAGTCGCTACAAGGTTATCGGCATCAAAGATCGCTACGCCGTCGTAGCTCTTTGGCATAGCCCACAACTCTTTAAGCATCCACTCAACTGCAAAGCCCTTGCCGCGTTGATTTGGATTTTCACGAACACATGCATATACTCCATCATAACTATTTACAACATCGACTGTACCATCGGTGCAATTATCGCAAATTACAAAAATATCATAAAGCTCCCGTGGATATTTCATTTTTTGCAAGTTTTCAATCAGTGCCCCAACAACCTGCTCTTCGTTATGAGCTGCTATCAGCAGTGCGAATGTTTTTTTCGGTGCATGAGAAAGATCTTCTTTTTTACGCCGCCATCCGAAAAACGTTAAAAACAGCTGATACACACCTAGCAACGCAAATAGAATTTGAACCACAAACATAATCGTATTGAACATGCGGCATTACCCCTTTAGACCCCATTTTTTTTGCTTTTTTTCAGCATCCACCCGTGGCTGCCGTAAGCTTTTTATTATATATTTTCTCTTTGTATGAGTGTTTCTCTGCAAACACTCTCGGACCATAATTGATTCTCCACAGAAACAACTTCTTTGTCAAAAGTTGAATTAGTCTTCATTGCGCTTAATCTCGGCAGAAAAACGCTTGCATTGCTCACGGATGAATACATTACCTCCTTTTACGACGACTCAGCCTTATTTTCAACCAATTGCTAAGTTTTTAGCACTAACGTCCTTATTTACGTTAAAATGTGTGAAAATGTTTCTTAAATCGAAATAGGTCTATGTGACGAACAAGTGAACGAGAAAGTTCCGTTCCGACATCTTTTGCGGTTTCGACAGACCCTGTCACAACCGCGTGGAATTTGTCCATTACAGTTTTACCATCAAATGCACATTATTAAACAGTAATTTGAAATCAATATTTATTCCCTGTATTTGGAGCGAAAACAGGATACCGATAGACGCATGACAGCGCATTCTCATCAGGCAGCACCCATGGAAAGCAAGTTAGTGCTATAATACTTACTTATCCTTAATATAGGGACAAGAAATAGTTTACGCTCAGCGAACAAAAACATGCTAAAATTAAGTCTGGAATTGATAAATGTTATAGAAGTAAGCCACCGTTAGGAGGATGACAGCGATGGAACGAATGATAGGCTGGCTGAAAACGAGTGAGCAAAGATTATTGATTTGGGCAAACCGGAGACCTTCAGGGAGAAAAAGACATCGAATTCTGGGGAAATGGTTAAGCACGGTCACACATATGGGCGGCGCAACCTTTACGCTCGCAACCGCCCTTCTATATGCACTACTTGCACCTGCTCCTTGGAGCCTTACTGGGTGGCAATGCTTAACTGCGGTCGTCATAAGCCATCTGCCAGTAGCAATTGTAAAGCGTAAATTCAAACGACTTCGACCTTATCAAGCGCTGCCTGATGTAAATACATGTCATAAGCCGCTTGTCGATTCTTCATTTCCATCCGGACACACAACAGCGATCTTCGCATGGCTAGTCCCTATATTGCTGACTAGCGGGATATGGATGACTCTGCTGGTGCCGCTTGCGTTAATAATTGGACTATCCGTTGGATGGTCAAGAATGTATCTAGGGCTGCATTACCCATCTGATGTTGCAGCTGGCGCACTGATCGGAACGATAACAGCTTTGGCAGTCAATTATTCCTGGGTATCGTCTGCAGTAGGACTAAATTAATTATCCTCATCATCCGAATCATTCGATACGGATTCTGATGCCTCAGCTTCCTCTTTAAGCGACTTCTCATGTTTCGCTTCACGATGCTTCCGAATAGCCTCGGAGCCGATAACGGCTTCAACACGATAAATATTTTGTCCTTTTTCCATAAATTTCATCTCATATTCCGTAAACACAAGGTCCTCTCGAGGGCCTTCTTTGTGTAAATGAAGCGAAATATTGCGCATGATAAGTTCCATTTCCGCGAAGCTGTTCAATGAAAACTCAAATAGAGATTGTGAATCCGTCTTAAAATGGATTTCGCCGCGCTCGTTAAGCAGTTCAATATACTTGGCAACAAGTCTTGGATGCGTTAGTCTTCTGCGCGCATGCTTAGCCTTTGGCCAAGGATCGCTAAAATTCAGATGGACACGTTCAAGCTCACCCGGAGCAAACATCGTCTCGATTCCTTCAATATTAGCGCGAAGCAGCGCAAGATTGGGCGGATGAGACTCCCCTTTTTGCTCCCATACGATGCGTGCCTTCTCGCTTGCGCGGCGAAGAAGCTCATCATACATGTCGACACCAATAAAATTGATGTGCGGGTAGCGAGCACTCATTTGACTAATAAAACGACCCTTGCCCATGCCAAGCTCTACATATATAGGCTGGTCGTTGCCAAAAAACTCACGCCACTTGCCTTTGTGCGGCGCAGCATCGAGCACGACTAGCTCCGGCTGACCCTCTAAACTTTCACGAATACCTTTTCTTCCTCTTAAACGCATATGCAGTGATTCCTCCATTTATCGTAGACGATGCAACGAATAGACTAGTCCTTATTGTGCCCAAGAAATTGAGCAATGTAAAGAGGATAGAAAAAAGCCGCAGCCAATTATTGGCGATGCGGCTTGCTTATCATGTCATTGGATGTATAGTCGTTACAGCAAAAGCTGATACGGAATCGGAGCGTTCTCTTTCTGTTCACGCTCGTATGTTCCCACTAATACTTCATTCAACTTCTTGCGAGCAGAAATTTCTACACCATGATTATTGTGAAAGCGGACGCCTGTAAGCGCCATCAATTCTTTTACAGTAAGCTCAACAGTTACAGTATCGTCGCCGTGCGGGATTTTGGTTACATYATTCATCTCTAATCACCTCATCGATTTATTAGTAAGAGTATTTCCATTTAATCGACGTTTCATGAATGCAGGTGCATATGGGCTATGTTAGGTTTATTTGTTGTTTTGTCGCACTTTTAATATAACACTTCATGTAAGGTTACGCAAGTCTAAAAACACCCATTTCAAAAAATATTTCCAATTAAAGCGTTTTCCGAACATTCAATATCTATTCGCATGACAAACGTGGCTTTTCCACTCGTTTTTCGCTAAAATATAGGGTGTAGGTCTTGAATGAAGGGGAAAACGATGATTAAATTATCAACATCGCAACAGCAGCAGCCACTGCTTTGGGGCGATAAACGATTTCATACATGGAATTACGAAATGCATGAGCAGTTGGGAGGCAAGGTATTCAAGGTTACGCTTGATGCCGGCTTCACTTGCCCAAACCGTGACGGGTCCATTGCAAAGGGCGGCTGTACATTTTGCAGCGCTCGCGGCTCTGGTGATTTCGCGGGCAGCAGGCGGGACGACCTCGTTACACAATTCAATAAAATACGGGACCGTCAGCATCAGAAATGGCAAAATGCGCAGTATATTGGATATTTCCAAGCTTATACAAATACGTATGCGCCCGTTGAAGAGCTAAGGGAATATTATGAAGTCATTTTGCAGCAGCCTGGCGTTGTTGGTTTGTCCATTGCAACACGACCTGATTGCTTGCCCGATGATGTAGTCGATTATTTGGCTGAGTTGAATGAACGAACCTATCTTTGGGTGGAGATGGGACTTCAAACCGTGCACGAATCTACTTCAGAGCTCATTAACCGTGCACATGATACAGCCTGCTATCTCGATGCCGTAAAGCGTCTTCGGGAACGCGGCATTCGTGTATGTGCGCATATCATTTACGGTCTTCCTCAGGAAACGCATGAAATGATGCTTGATACAGGTCGCGCCGTCGCCAAGATGGACGTGCAAGGCATTAAAATTCATTTGCTTCATCTCATGCGCAAGACGCCGATGGTACGTCAGTACGAGGCTGGTCTGCTTCAATTTCTTGAGCAGGATGAATATGTGAAATTGATTGTTGATACACTTGAGTTTCTGCCGCCAGAAATGATCGTGCATCGCCTTACGGGAGATGCGCCGCGTGACCTGTTGATTGGTCCGATGTGGAGCATGAATAAATGGTCAGTGCTGAATGCCTTCGACGACGAGCTTACGCGCCGCAATACGTGGCAAGGCAAGTTATGGCAGCAGGAGGTTTAGCGAAATATGGGGTTTCTATCAGTCCTAAGCATGGCTCACAAATGGATCAACGAGCGTACCTCGCCGGGTGACATCGTCATTGATGCTACTGCCGGCGGTGGTGTAGATACACTTGCGCTTGCCGAGCTTGTTGGACCTAACGGCACAGTATATGCCTTTGATATCCAGCAGGAGGCGCTTGATCGCACGCAAGAGCGCCTTTCTTCCCTTCAAAATAACAATAAGCTTCCCGATATTAAACTTGTGCTGAGCAATCACGCAAGTATGGCTGAGACTGTTGATCCTTCTATTATCGGACAAGTCTCAGCCGTAATGTTCAATCTCGGTTATTTGCCGGGAAGCGATGATCTCACGATCATAACCGAGCCTGCAACAACACTGGCTGCGCTCGATGCAGCTATAATGCTGCTGCGTCCTGGAGGTATCGTGACCTGCGTTTTGTATCCAGGGCATCCTGGCGGTGCTGAGGAAGCCGCCTCCGTGGAATCATGGGCAGAGCAGCTGCCTCAAAGCCTAGCGCAGACCGTTATTTACAGGCAGACCCAGCGCAAGGCTGCCCCTTACCTTATTGCGGCAGAGAAGCGTCCAACTRCTCGTTAATCTTTTGCAACGCGTTGACCTTACAGCTCTTTAAAGCCAATTGCTCTGAATGTTATTTTTTAGCTGAAGTAGAACGACATACTACCGATATGGGAGAGATAAATAATGACAGTAAAACCTTATCCATTACAATTTAAAGCAGAAATGAAAGAACGTATTTGGGGAGGACGCGCACTAGAAGGTTTTGGCCTTGAAATGCCTGAAGGCTCAATTGGCGAAGGCTGGATGATCAGTGATCACCCTAACGGCATTACAAAAGTAATGAACGGCGAGCTTGCTGGCGTTGGACTTGACCAAATTCGTGAAACTTACGGACCTGTATGGTTTGGCTCACAAGGCTTTTCCGAGAAAAACGGACGTTTCCCGCTCCTTATCAAGCTGCTCGATTGCAATGATGACCTATCCATTCAAGTCCATCCAACGGATGCATACGAAGGGCTGCCTGAAGGCGAGCTTGGCAAAACAGAAATGTGGTACATCCTCGACGCTAAGCCAGGCGCAAAAATCATCTATGGCCTAAAAGACGGCATTGACCGTGCGGCGATGGAAGCAGCAATCACTGAAGGCCGCATTATGGACGCGCTTCAAGAAGTGACTGTTGAAGCCGGTGATGCATTTTACATTCCCGCAGGAACCGTTCATGCTCTCTGCTCTGGCGTTGTTGTAGCTGAGATTCAACAAAACTCCGACACTACTTATCGCTTACATGACTACAATCGCCTTGGGCTTGATGGTCAGCTGCGCGAGCTTCATATCGAAGATTCTCTTAATGTCATTGCCTATGAAGGCGCAGGCGCTGAGCGGATGAAAACAGACAGCGCAGTAGCTGGCCAGTGGCTGACCATCGCTTCTTCTCCTTACTTCATCGTTGAGAAAGGTATCGTAGCCGCTCCTTGGAAGCTGTCCACATCGCTTGATAGCTTCGTTATCCTTGTAGTTGCCGATGGTGAGGGACAAGTGAAATGGGCAGATGGCGAGCAATCCGTTAAAGCAGGCGAGTGCTTCCTCCTTCCCGCTAATCTTGGCGACTATGAGCTTTCCGGCAGCATGACTGTACTTCGCAGCATTGTACCTGCTTCTGTTTAATTTCATATTTTCAAACCAATAACAAAGAACCTCCAAACCCGTTTGCTTCATGGGTTTGGAGGTTCTTTTCATTTCAATCTGGACTACTTAATCATCGCTTCTTGACCAGCTTTAATCTTTAAAGTGAAAGGACGCGGCTTCGGTTTGCTACTACCTGCCTCAAGTGCATACAGAACAACGAGCAGCGTATGATGTTCGCGATCAACCTCTCCTGTAGCAAGGAACGTTGCAAGATCAAACGGCAGCTTCTCAATAACCGCATGTTTGTGAAGCTCCTTCTCGCCAAATCGCAGTGCTGCGAATTCAGGAGATACATCCTCTGGGCGATCCGCTAAGTGGCGCATCCAGCCGCTCCACAGCGACTTGTCCATCGTAAACTCCCACCAAATTTTGCGAGGCTTATAATTATGATTAAGGAAATAATCGTATTTCATTAGCCCCAGCACGACGTCCTTATCTAAGCGTTCGCCTGCAATTGCAAGTATTTCTTCTGGTGAAGCAGAAACTCTCTTCGTATCCTCTTGCAGTGCTGGCACCTGTTCGAAGTTCTTCTCTGCTGAGATAGGCAGCGATCCAAGAAACGCCGAGAGCCGCGAGAACAGATCCTCCAGCTGATGGCCGATCTTTTGCCAGCCGCTTCGTTCCCAGAAATCGCCGAACGCCTGGAAGAAGTCGAATGGCGATGGAAACACACGATCAACCAAATAAAGCAGCGTATGATCCATTCGGTGCGCATTCCAATATTTCTCCAATACATCCTCTACCCGTTTAATGCGAACGATATCGCCAAATGGCATCAGATCGTTGCCCAGCATTTCATAAGGCGATCTGTYCATATAGATATAGCCCCATTTATCTGCTTCACGGCGGAGACCCGTACCGCGCAGCATTTTGAGAAAGCCTAACTGCAGCTCCTCGGGACGCAGCTCGAATACATCATTAAACGTTCCGCGGAACGTATCATAGTTCTCAAGCGGCAGACCGGCAATCAAATCAAGATGCTGATCGATTTTTTGAGAATTTTTCACTTTCATAACGGTACGCACCAGCTTCATCCAGTTCTGACGACGCTGAACCGCTTCATTTGTTGGATCATTCGTAGATTGTACGCCAATTTCAAAGCGGAATATGCCTGGAGGCGCATTCTCAGCCAAATAATCAAGCACCTCAGGTCTCATGATATCTGCTGTTATTTCAAATTGAAAAACACAGCCCTGGTGGTTTTTGATCAAAAACTCAAAAATTTCAAGCGCGTAATCCCGTTTAATATTAAATGTTCGATCGACGAATTTAATAAGCTTGGCGCCTTTTTCGATCAAATACAAAATATCCGCTTTCGTCCGCTCCATATCATAATAACGAACGCCAACCTCGATACTGGATAGGCAAAACTGGCAGCTGAACGGGCAGCCTCGGCTTGTCTCAAAATAAACGACACGGCTTCCCAAATGAGGAATATCCTCCTCAAAGCGATGCGGGGATGGCAGCTCATTCAGATTCAGCTTGGGACGCGGCGGATTAATCAGCACCTCGACGCGATCCTCGCGCTGCTTCCGATAGGTAATTCCAAATACCATATGGTATTTGCCATCGCCTTCAATCTCAGTAAGCAAATGATGGAAGGTCTCTTCGCCTTCGCCCACCACGATAAAATCAACCTCTTGCACACGCTCCATCCAATAGTCCATATCATAGCTGACTTCTGGACCGCCTAAAATAATTTTGATTTCAGGCATGATTTTGCGCAGCATATTAATAACCGTAATCGTTTCCTCGATGTTCCAAATGTAGCAGGAGAATCCGACTACATCCGGTTTTCTCGAAAAAATATCGGACACGATGTTCATCACTGGATCTTTGATGGTGTACTCTGCAATTTCAATATCGAATCGATCGCCGCTAAACGCCTTCAAACAGCGCAGCGCCAGTGATGTGTGTATAAACTTGGCATTTAATGTGGACAGTACCACTTTCATAAGTAATAACCTCTCTAACTTAAGCATTTGCCTATAAAGCACGCTTGCGAAAGCCTTCAGCGCTTATAGCAAGATGCCTTCTATTGTACAGAAAAAAATCAAAAAAAAGAAGAGGCATCCCTTGCCGCAGATCGCAGCAGCAGATGCCTCCATTTTTTTACACTCTTACTTTAATATAAAGTTCATTTTTGAGCTGCATATCGATAATTGGATAGCGAACACGCCATTTGTCGCCGCCAAGTGCTGTGACCTCGCCCGATTCAAAGCCGCGCGGCTCGAAACCATAATCGCGCTCGAAGGAAATAAGCACTTGAATTTTCTCATCCGGCAGCATCTTATGGAACTCATTCCCTAGATTAATTGCCCAAAGCCTGAGCTCCTGAGACATCGACGCTCCGTATAACATATAAAACCTAGGATCAATATCTGCTGTCAGTACGAGCCAGCCAGCGGAATCACGTTTGGCTTCCCACTTCGTAAACTTAGCCTCGCCTTCAGTAGTAGATACAGAAGAGAATTGATCTTTCAGCACCTTCTCGATATCAGCCAAAGGAGCGCCAACGAGCGTATCCGGCAAGCTTGAAGGTAAAAACTTAGCGTTCTTTATTTTCTCCTCTGTTACTTCGCTATTCAAACTAGCAGCATGAATAACGGATACAGCAAAATTCAAATCCGCGCTCGTCCCAGAGTATCCAAGCGTGGTGATACCAATAAGATCTCCGAACTCATTAAACAATGCCCCGCCTGAGCTGCCGTGATCGATCGGAGCACTTGTCTGAATGTATCGGATACCGTCTTCATAGGTGATGTTGCTAATCAGACCGTCTGAAACTGTATTTTGCAGTCCAAGCGGACTTCCAATGGCAACGACTTTGCCGCCTTTATACGAGTTTAACCCGTAACCTAGAACGACCGGCGGAATATCAATTGATTTTTCTGTTTTAACAATAGCTAGATCTGCTGACTTATCATAATGAACTACGCCTGTAATCTTCAGCTCATCACCATAAACATCCAGCATAGTAGCAGAGGCTGCATCTCCGATAACATGATAATTAGTAAGAATCAGATTATCACCAATAACAACGCCGCTGCCTTGAGCGCGATTGGTCATAATGAGAACAACGCTCTCATCATATTTATCTACGATTTCTTTAGGAGTAAGTCTAGGAATGTTTTTCTGCTGCTCAAGCCACTCGTTGTATTCTGCTTGCTCGGCAGCCTCTTGCGATGTGATTCGAACCGCGTTAGCGGCTTTATCCCATTTCACATTTGCGTTAAGAGCTTCCGAGATGAACCGAACGGGTACAAACGTGACGCCTTTGCGAACGACAGCAGGTGAATCGAGCTTCACTGTTTTACCGTTAATGACCGCTTGCTTCATGCCTACTTTAAGAGAAATAGAACGATTGCCTTTACGTCCAATAATCGTCTCCGTCTTGCCTTCCCAAGTTACGGTAGCGCCCAGTGCTGTAAAAATATCGCGCATCGGAACAAATGTGACGCCTTTCTCTGCATACGCGCCGGCTGATAGAGATAATTTCTTGCCATCTACAATCACCTGCAGTTGTTGCGTCGATACGGCAACCGTCTTGCTTGCAGCGCTGGCTGCCGCTACAGAATCTACGCTAAGTGTTGACAATGGGGCAAGCAATAACCCGGCAATGAGCATAGGACTTAGCATAGTCTTTAAAATTTTTGTTTTCACGCGATCATTTCCTCCAAACTTTTCCTTTTTCACCATTTGGTAAATCTATCATTAATCCTACCACTCCTCTTAACTCTTTGTCTATTAGATCGAGATTCATAGAGCGTTGTTAAACTGCTAAACAGAAGATTAGAACTGAAGCCCATACTCATGGTATAGTAGGAGCATTGAATCTAGGAGGTTTTTTGGCATGCACAGGGGAAAAAAGCGCGGAGCTCCTCAATCACAAGCAGATAAGAGCAAGTCCTACCCGGTTAACGAACCGATGGAACTGCTTCCCTTTCTCATAAAAAATATTTCAGGTGCTGGACGCAATGTAGTGAAATCCATATTAGCGAATGGACAAGTATCTGTAGGCGGAAAATCAACGACCGCTTACAACTATCCGCTTCAGCCCGGTCAAACCGTTACGGTAGGCAGAGACCGGCCGCAGGATAAAATACCGCTGGAAGGGCTCGCGATCCTTTTTGAGGATGAGCATATTATCGTTATAAAGAAGGAATCGGGACTTCTGTCCATATCATCTGATTCTGCGCCAGAAAATGAAGTGACCGCCTATCGCCAGCTTATGGCGCATGTACGTGTCGAGAATACGAAAAACCGGATTTACGTTGTGCATCGTCTGGATCGTGATACTTCAGGTGTCATGATGTTTGCAAAGAGCGAGGCGGTTCAGCAGCAGTTGCAAAACAGCTGGCAGGATTCGGTTCAAGAACGCAGCTATATCGCGCTCGTAGAAGGATTGGTTAAGAAGGAGCAAGGTACAATCAGTTCGTGGCTGAAGGAAAGCAAAACGCTCAAAATGTATTCCAGCTCCTATCCGAACGATGGTCTGCACGCCGTTACCCATTACAAGGTGCTTCGTTCCAATAAAAACTTCTCGCTTCTCGAAGTGAATCTCGAGACAGGCCGAAAAAACCAAATTCGCGTTCATATGGAGGACATTGGCCATCCCGTTGTTGGCGACAAAAAATACGGCGCACGCACACGCATCATTGGCCGCCTTGGCTTGCATGCCCGCGTATTGTCCTTCACGCATCCGGTAACCGGCAAACTCGTCAAGTTTGAAACTGAAATTCCTAAGCTGTTTCTTAAGCCGTTTCATGTGACGGAGTAAGCAGCAAACAAACAAGCATCAGTCGTTATACAGGAATGCCAATGATTGTGAATCAGACGGCATTCCCTGGTATAAGCGGCTGATGCTTTTTTTTGATATACTACTATGGATATTTAATCTATCTATGCAGGAGGAACAGTGCAATGCCACATTTATTATTCCGCGGAGTACCGTCCGAGCAGTTAAAGTCTGTTTCGACACCGCTTGCCGCTGAGCTTGCCGCTATTTGCGAGTGCGGTACCGATAATTTTACAATGGCTTGTCTAAATACGACCAGCGTTTTTGGCAGTGAGGCAGATGATCAAGGGTTTGCATTTATCGAGGTCGGCTGGTTCGAGCGGGGACAGCAAGTAAGAAATCGATTTGCACAGGCAGTTACCAAATATGTCAGCCAAATTGGCTTATCTGAAATTGAGATCGTGTTTCATGCATATCGTGAGGACAGCTATTATATTAACGGTGAAGCCGTATCGGATTAATTTCATTCCATGTTTCGTGTGATGGACGTTATTTTCCAGTTATCGTTGGAATCTGTATGTAACTCTAACGTGTTGATTTCAATTCGATTTTTATCAGCTTTATCCTTATAAGTAATTTTAACTACAGCTTCTCCTGAAGCATCATCATTCTTGGATGAACTAATTTCAAAAGTTTCTAACGAAACCAAACCATAGTCTTTATTCATGAGAGGCATTGTAACGTAATAATCAACAATGTCCCACTCCCCGGAGTCCCAATCCAAAAGGTTTTGAGACTCCTCCATCTTTCCATTATGCATGTGGTCGTAATATGCGGTGATTGTTTCCTTCATTCCCATCTGCTTATTTGAGCAGCCTATTAAGACAATAACAAATAGAAGAATCAAAATAATCAACATTACTCTAGCACGCAAAATAATACGGTCACTATTTCTTGCTMCACGCCACATCATCGACATTTAACCAGCCCGCCCCTCCAGTAAAATAGATAGAAACGGTATCCCCCATGTTCACGGATACTGCAGGCAGCTTAACTTCTACATATTGCTCTTGTGCGTTAATCGCAAGATCTTCAACTTTTACTCCATTGATGGAAAGCCCGATCATTCCACCAGCAGCGCTCGTACTCACTTTAGCAGAAAGGATATAGTCACCGTCATCAGCAGCCGAGAAGGTCTGGGAAACGACACGACCGTTGCCTGGGTCAACATACATTAAGTTGGAACCGCTGTAAGGACGGTTTGAGCCTATCCCCGTACCGGAAGTAAATGACCAATACTGCTGCCCTTCCTCAAAGCCGCCGTTCTGAAATGATTCATGAACATTCGGAGCTACCATTGTTCCTGTACCGCTCACGACCGTATAATGTTTAAATCTTTTAATCTTATAGCCTGAATCCTCACCCGGAATAGAGTCGCTATTTTTGAAAATATAAGCCGCTTCCTCGTTTGGCTTCAGCTCAGGCTGCCCAAAATGGTATCTGCCGAATGCCCGAACAAACTGAAAGGGTTCACCCGGATTGATATAGTCGACTGTGCTCATAAACTGCTTCGGATCCATTTTTTCATAAAACAATACATAAATATAAGGCATCATCACTTGATCCGTCACATAAATATTGCCCTCCGTTTCATCCGATGCATACTGTACAGCTTCTCCAAAGGACTCATAGAAAAGCGGGCTTATTTGCTTGGAATAAGTAGTGAAATAGTTAGCACAGAAGAAAACAAAGAAAATAGAGAATGCCGCTATAACGATAGGGAAAGAGTATTTAATCCGCTTGTGCAGCCACATAAGGCCTGCAACTGCCAAGTATACCGTCGGATAAAAAATAATATTAATACGATTGATATTCACATCAGTAATCAATGTCATTAGAATTGCCGTTCCGAACCAGATAGCAATGACTGCTGTCTCTATGCGGAAATTATTAATCAGTTTCATAACACCATATAAGATGCCAATTCCGATCATCGGTAATGCTAACGGATACATATACCCAAATTTAGGCATGGCATTCCACAGCAAACCATCATTTTGAGTCAAATACATTTGCAAAAATGATTTGAAATTGTCCGCAAACGTTGAGAAAAAATGACCGCCAAATGCCGTAGAGATTTGCTCTACACGAGGAACAGTTAGCTTAGGAATAGAAAACAGAAATTGTATGGTCGCCATGCCATATCGATTAATAAGAAGAAACAGACCGATAGGTGCTGCTAATATAATGAGAACCGCGCAATTCCAAAGCAGAACTCGCAGCTTGAACGCCTTTTTAACAACGAGCAGAGCCAATACGCCTACTCCAAAAACAGGTACAAAAAAATAAGCCGTTCCATAAGCATAAAGCGAAGCGGCTAGTGTTAATGTAAAGCCAATCAGCCATTTCGGCTGCTGCAGCGCTTTCAACAAAAAAAACACGGCGATTAGCACTAGAGTAGGAAAAATATTCGACTCCAGCGCCCATCGTGACATCATAATATGCCAAGGACATATGACGATAAAAAAAGCTGCAGCCGCAGCTGCATGCTTTCTTTTAAATAGCTGATTTGCAATCCGATAAAATAGCACCATGCTCAGTAGGCCAAATAAGATGCTAACCATTCGAACTGACAGTTCATTTAAACCAAATAAATAGATAAAAGGCATAGACAGGTAAGCATAAAGCGCGTTCTGACCGCTTCCCCATGCAATAAGATGAACCGGCAGCGATATGCCATTGCGATCAATGCCATAATGCAGAATAGAATAAGCCTCATAGCCGATCGATGCCTCATCCTGATTCAAGCCGCCTGGTATGGCGCCCGCATATACCACTCTCACCGCAGCCCCGACGAGAAACAGAAGCAGCAATAATGGGTTCTTTTTTACCCAATCTATAAAACTAGTCATTACTATGGGTCACCGCTTCGCTTCTTGTAATAGTATTCGTAGGACGAATAGGGTATAAATAGAAAAATAGAAGAGCCACAAGCAGAGCTATGAACGGGATGAAGCTGAGCATTGAACGAATGCCCCACACAGCCGCATCCGCTTGAACCGCGTCCTTCACATAGCCTGTAGCCTCCAGCACAACACCCAGAACAACAGCCTGCAGTGAAATTCCCCATTTGACGATAAAGCCGTTCATCCCAAAGTACATGCCCTCTCTGCGTACGTTTGTCTGCTTCTCATCCTCATCAATAATCTCGGACAACAGAACATCCAGCAATACCAGCAAACCCGCTAAACCGATGCCGATCACGACCGCCGCCATGGCCGCAGTTGCAACGCTGGATACGAATAAAAATGGAATCGTTGCAAATGCGTAAATACTAACGGCAATCATAACGGTCTTGCGCGGGCCCCATCTCTGCAGAAATTTCCCCCATATGTAGACGCACGGGATGGCAGCGACAAAAATAGCGCCAAGCAAAATCGTATTGCTGCTATCTTCAGCTCCGAGCACGTATTTGGTGAAGAAAGGGATAGCCGCGGGCAGCATGGCAAAGGTAAACTGGACGAAAAAGCTGCCGATAACGAATAAAACAAACGCCTTATTCGAGAATGTGAATTTCAAGGATTGAACGAAACCAACCTCTTCACGCGAAACAACCATTTTTTCCTTGCTTGCCGATACCATAACAATAAAGAAAATAAGCGCGATCCCGGCAAAAATCGCTCCCATCGGTCCCCAGCCCATATTCGCATAAACGAGGGGAGGAAGAGCCACACCAATAATCATTCCTAAGATGCCGAACATTTGACGCCATGAAGACACCGTTGCCCGTTCTTTCATCGTTGTAAACATTTCAGGGAACAGTGCAGAATAGTTCAATACAACCATCACGAACATAATGTCATAGAGCAGCACGATCGTTAAGAAGTACCAGAACAGCGCTGATCCGGTGCCAACTGGAAACCAAATCRCAGTAAACAAGGCCACCAGCGGCACCATGCCAAACAGCATGTACGGAATGCGCCTGCCAAAACGGGAGCTCGTACGGTCGGAAATGTGTCCGAACAACGGGTTTAGCACCGCATTGACGATGCCGTGAATCACCATGGCCAGACTGATTAAAGTCGGTTTTACACCAAGCACATCCACATAATAAAAAACGATGTAAGATGCGAAGGCCTGTGCAATTAAGTTGACTGATAAATTTCCCGAGCTGTAAGCTAATTTCGATTTGAAGCTTGCCATAGCCATAAATAAAACGCCCCCGGTTACGATGAAAGTCTATTATAAATTACATATAACTCTCTCATCTTACCGCACAAACCCTTTTTATTCCATAATTAACTTATTGAACAATTACTTCATTTTCACCATTCGGATATAAGGACTTCCGCTCACTAAAATCGTACCATCCTCAGTAAAACCAAGCTTTTTGTAAATCGCATAAGCCCTCGTATTTTCTGGCTCTACAATCAGCGACAGCCTGCTGCATCCAGCCTCTTCACCCTTCTGTTCAAAAGCGCTAATTAGCGCCTTAGCTATGCCCTGCCCCTGATAACGTTCGGCGACTGCGATGGAATCCAAGTAAAAGTCGCCTTCTTGTGCCTCAACAGCAATCGTTTCATCCGCACGCACACCTTTATCTCGCCCAGGACGTGTAACAAATGGCACATCCAGCTCTGCAGCTCCATCGCCTGAATAGCTAATAAGCATTCCTGCAATGCCATCTTCTCTCCTATCGACAAGAACATGCTTATAGCTAATCCGATTGTCCTCGCGAACATAAAAATCGCCAAGGATGCGCTCTACTTCATAATCATCCTCAGTTCCTGCCAAGGTGTAGGCAATATGGCCGATCGCAGATAGCAGCAGCGGCATTACTTCTTTTAAGTCTTCTTTCACAGCTTGTTCAATCATGATGTCATCCCTCATTCTTTTAATGTTCTGTTATAATAAGTGAATATTATTCTTAAAGGTGATGAAGTAGTGAGTCATGTCTATTATACATTTCCCATAGGCATTCGGAACAGTCAGGTTCCTTTTGCCGAGCAAGCAGAAGCCGAAACGAGCCTTCAGCTTGTTGATGCAAGCCAGAAGGATGCCGGCTTCTTCCGGTCTTTAGAGCAATTCGGCATATCACTCAATAGGCCTCAAATTGCCGCTGTTCGCCATAACAAAGGAGCAGCACTAACGCTGGCAGGAGCAGGATCGGGCAAGACGTCTGTACTCGTATGCCGAACTGCTTATCTGCTGGCTGTGCAAGGCGCCTTGCCACAGCATATTTTATTAATGACTTTTTCCAAAAAAGCAGCCGATGAAATGCGAAGCCGCATTCGCGCTCTTCCTGTGCTTAATCCGCAAGCAGCAAGCGGCGTAGAGGCTCGTACCTTTCATTCCTTCTGCCTCCAACTGCTGCGAGGGCGCGGCTATCGCCAAGGCATTTTGGGTGAAACCGGACAAAAGCATATTTTTTTCAAACGTCTGATGCGGGAGCTTTTGCTGCAAAACGAATATGAGCCCGAAACCATTCTTGCACAGCTCTCCGCCATTAAGCTGCTGATGATCAACATCGAAGACCTTCCCGCTTCTACAACGGAGGAAAGAGAGCTAAAGCTGCTTTTCACCCGTTATGAGCAGTGGAAGAAAGAGATGGATAAATTCGATTACGATGATTTGCTGCTTGAAGCGTACAAGCTTCTGAGGGACGACAAGGTGCTGCTTGCTACCCTTCAGCAGCGCTTTCAGTACATCATGATCGATGAATTCCAAGATACAAATCAGGTGCAATACGTGCTCGTCCAAATGCTTGCCGACAAGCATCGCAATCTTATGGTCGTCGGCGATGACGATCAGACGATCTATTCCTTCAACGGTGCAAAAAACGATTATATATTGAACTTCGAGCATCAATATCCAGGTGCAGCAACTTATGTACTGGATATTAACTACCGCTCAACGAGCACAATCGTCGGACTTGGCAATGCTATCATTCAATATAATAAGCTCYGCAAAGAGAAATCGCTCTTTGCTGTCAAGCCCAAAGGAGTTAGCCCCTCCTATGCACGGCTCAAGACGACGCAAGACGAGGCAAAGCTCATTACGGACACAATTAGCATGCTAATTGCTCAAGGCAATCGCTCCTTTGGCGATTTTGCTGTTTTATTCCGTACTGCGAGCAGCAGCAGGGCGCTCGTCGAGCTGCTTCTTACAAAGGAGCTTCCATTTATCGACTTCGGCGACGGCCAGCTCTTTTATGACCAGTGGGCGATAAAGCCGCTAGTTGCCCATCTGAGGCTTGCAATGGATCGCCGCAATTTCGATGCGATGGAAATTTTGCTGCCCTCGCTTTATGTCAATCGGGAACAGGCTATGGCTTTCATATGGAACCAAGACAAGCAGCGTGCTAAGAAATGGCCGCTCATACATCTGCTTGAATTTCCGCAGATCAAAGAATTTCAGAAAGACAAAATCAAAGAACGCATCAAGCTTATTAAAGCGCTGGCCGAATTAAAGCCTGCTGAAGCTATTATGCAGCTTCGCCAATCCTTTTATGATCAATTTCTTGAAACGAGCAAGCGTCATGAAATGACGGAGCATAAGGAAGGTCTAAAGGAAGTGCTTGATGAGTTCGAGTCTGCGGCGAGCACCTATGATACCATCGAAGCTTTTCTGGCCTATATTGATGATATTACAGACAAGCATGCTGCCGTGCAGCAGCTTCAGAAACATAATCATAACCGCAGTGCGATATCTTTGATGTCCATTCATCGATCCAAAGGACTTGAATTTCCTGTTGTATTCGTCATCGGTGCCTCAGAAGGCATTTTACCTCATAGCTCTGCATTAGCTGCGGATAAGCATAGTGACCGGAGCTCTATTCAAACCGGAGACAACGCACTGGCAGAAGCGCTGGAGGAAGAACGTAGACTCGCCTATGTTGCTGTCACTAGAGCCCAAGAGGAGTTGTATATCAGCTCCCCTGCTCTGTACCGGGGAAAACCGGCTGAACTATCAAGGTTCATCCGCTCTGCCTTTATGTCTGGTGAAGAAGAGGACGGTGATACAGAATCTGCTCTTGCATGGTTATGTACTAGCAATTCCTGCGAGGTATGGCAGCGTATTATTACTTACGAGGATTCACAATCAGAGACTCGTGCTTGCCCATTATGTCAGTCTCCAATGGAGCAAGGCACAAAGATATTGCCGAAGAAAAAGAAGTGAGGAGAAACGATTTGCAACATGAATGAACACCTAGTCCATTACCTTAAACTAGCTGATGCTGTGATCATCACAGATATAGAACATCATATTCTTGCAGTCAATCCGTCCTACGAGAAGGTTACGGGCTACTCATCACAAGAAATAGCAGGGAAAAAGGCTGGCATCCTGCGAACATCCTATACGCCAAAGGAAACGCATGATCAGATGAAGCAAGCTCTTAAACAAGGCTTGCCATGGTCAGGCGTACTAACAAATCGGCGAAGAGACAGCAGCATTTGGCATTCCTCCATTACCATAACACCTCTGCAAATCGAAGGGGTAACCTATTATATCGGTATTTTTCGTGAGCTGGAGAAGTTAAAGAGCGGCTTCTATTTACCAGAGGAGCGCATCGGCTCCATTCAAAGCTCGATGCTTAAGGTGCTCGCCATTTCTTGCGAAATTCGTGATCCGGGCATCGAGCAGCATCTCGTCCGTGTGCGGGATTTAACGGAACGGCTCACTCACTTCCATAATGAACGCATGCAATTATGCTGGACGGAGGAAGCCGTGAACCGCATTTCGCATGCGAGCATTTTGCACGATATCGGCAAATCAGGAATTCCTGAAGGCATTCTATATAAACCGGGTCCTCTCGCTTATTACGAACGAAATATTGTTGAGATGCACACCCAAATCGGCGTTGATATCATTGATAAAATTTATGCTGAGCTTACAGATGATTTATTTAAGCTTGAGCTCGAAATGGGTAAAAATATTATTTTATACCATCATGAAAAATGGGACGGTACCGGCTACCCGCATCAGCTTGCCGGAGAAAACATTCCAATTGAAGCACGTATCGTCAGCGTCGTTGATGTTTATGATGCATTGACCAGCACCCGTCCCTACAAAGAAAAATGGTCCGAAGAACGTGCGCTGGAATATATTAGTGAACAGCGCGGGCTGCATTTTGACCCTGAGCTGGTTGACTCCTTCCTTGCGCTCCATTCTAACGAGATGTAGCTACAAAAAAAAGCGCCAATCCCGAACATGGAATGAACCGTGTCCTCGATTGGCGCTTTATTTGTTTATTTTTATGCTCCATATAGCGCGTCGAACTCATCCTCTAATATAGACATCGTAATGAGATCATGAAACTTCCCATCCATAAACAAAGCGTCCCTCTCTACTCCCTCGCGATGAAATCCGATCTTCTCATACACATGGATGGCGCGCGGATTAAAAGCGTAAACGCCGAGATGGATGCGGTGCAAATTCAACTTTTGAAAGCCGTATCTAAGCATGAGAAGCAGCGCTTCTGTACCATATCCTTTGCCGCGATGCTGCGTCCCTTGAATACCGATACGTATATTCGCGCTGCGATTGATCGTATCCATATCATTTAGTACAACCTCGCCGAGCAGCTCTCCTGTTTCCTTCAATATAATCATGGAATCAAATCGGTCTTCGTTTATGACGCTAATTTTGCGAATCCAAGCTTCGATTTCCTCACGTGTAAAAGCTTTTTGTGACCCTGTCAGCAGGTTCATCTCCGAATCTTGTAAAAAAGCTAAATAAGCCTCTATATCGGACTCCTTTGCTGGACGCAATAATACCGAATTTCCCTCAATGATGTGTTTTGCAAGTTGTGTCATCACAATAATCTCTCCTATTTTTACTCTCAGCATTAATAAATCAACTCATGATTTTCATGTATATTATTTTGTGCGCAAAAATCCTTATACTTCTGAAGTAGAGTGAAAATATCATCTTGTCCGGTAATCTCATCGTTGTCATTGAAGTATTGCAGCGCTCCCCCTAATATAAAGAGCGTCAGCACTTCCTCGTCTTCCGTTATGAGCGTATGAATATCTCCGGGCGGCTCATAAATAAATCCATGTTCCCGTGCTAAGATCTACCTCCCTCCTTATGATCCGCCAATATACAATTCCAACAGTTTCAGCTTATCTGGGTTTCTTACAATGTAGAGATGAAGTGCACCCCCCTGCACCACATGGAAAAGAGTAACCCCCTCGATTCCTTTATCTGATCGTAAAACAAGTCCCGTCTGACCGTTCAGAATTCTAAGCTCGGCTTTCACACTGCCATCAGCAAGTGGTCCTTTTTGAACCAAACCGAATAGAAACCGAGAAACGTTTTCGCGTGTTTTAATAGGATGAATAGCAGCAGACACTTTGCCTCCGCCATCTGAAAGGAGAACAACCTCCTCTGCAAGCAGAGAAAGGACCTCCTTCACATTTCCCTCCGCAAGCTCCAATACAAAACGACGAACCCATTCTTCACCCGCAGGCAGCGCATGAACAGGTTCAGCCTCGGAAATCCCCATTTTGTCTCGCGCACGGCTCAGCAGCTTTCGACAATTGACTTCGCTTTTTTCTATTAGCTTTGCAATATCCGAATATTCGAAGCCCAGCGCTTCACGAAGCACAAATACGGCACGCTCCGAGGGGGTTAACCGTTCAAGCAAAACCAGCATCGCATAAGACAACAAATCGTGGTGAATAACGGCATCCAGTGCATCCGTCTCTTCTGTAAAAATGGGTTCTGGGAGCCACGGCCCGACGTACCGCTCTCTCTGCTTTCGAGCAGACTTTAGCAAATCCAAGCTGCGGTTTGTCGCCATTTTGCACAAATAAGCCTTTGGCTCGGCTATGCTCTCTGGATCTATATCATATGCCTTCACAAAAACATCCTGCACGATATCTTCAGCATCAGCAGCCGAACCCGTAAGCTGGTATGCAATTTTGAACAAAAGCGCTTTATATTGCAGGTAAAGCTCTTTCATTTCACCATCCCTCGTTTCATAACAAATGCTGCTCTTATCATTTTATGAGACTCGCATAATCCCAAGTCATTTTCCGTACCTTCCATCCAAGCTTCCCCGTTATGACAATGTCGAGGCCCCATTGCCTTGTCCATACCATTCCCCGCTCTGGCCCGAGACCAAAACAGAAAAAATCAATATAGCTCTTGTGAACAGGTGCAGAATGACCCATTACATCTGCCGTTATGACTTTCCCCAGCCTATCCGCTTGTGCAGTCGCTTCCTTGCACGTCATCCTATCCTCAAGCCCGCTCACCGGGTCAACAATTTGAGCACAGTCGCCAATGCTATATATCTCAGGTGCTTCTTTCACACGGTAATTAGCATCCACAATGACTCGACCATATGCAGTAAGCGGCAGCCCCATGCTTCTGAGCATCGGATTGGGCAGCAAGCCAAGCGTCCAAATACATAAGCCCACCTTTAAAATCTCACCATCCGATAAGAGAAGTTCCCCTTCCCTCTCACGAATAGCTTTGCGTCCATGCAGAACGGTCACTCCGCTGCCCTTAAGCAAGCGCTCCAGCTTCATGCCAACCTTTGCCGGTCCCTCCTGAAATAATCTATCCTGCGCATTTAGCAAGTAGAGAATCACCTCTGACGGATCAAGTCCAAGTGCACTTGCTTCCTTACGCAAAGCATAAACAAGCTCAGCAGATGATTCGATTCCACTAATCCCCGCCCCTGCAACGGCAACAGTCATCCATCTTTGACGCTCAGCACGGCTTGTTTCCTTTACCGCTTTTCTCAAGTTTTCATGCCAAAGCTCTCGAATATGAGCTGCGCTTGCGAGTCCTGTCAAGGCAATTCCGCCCTGATCGGCATCGGGCTGTCGAATAACGCTGCCTGCTGCCAATATGAGAATATCGTATTTTAAATTCTGCTCTTGCCCGCTCTCATCCTGATACAATAACCGCTTATCCCTTTTTTCTATGGTCACTACCATTCCTTGAATAAATTCCACACCATCCGGAAACAAGCTGCCAAAAGGAACAACAATATTATCATCATTGACAGCCGGCTTGAACAGCAATACCTTCCGAAGATGGTATGGCTGCTTATCAATTAGAATTAATCGGAGCTTCCCAGCTCCTAATTCCGGCTGCAATGTTTTTCGTATTGCCTTGAGGGCATTAATCCCTGCATAACCGCCGCCAATAATGACACATGTTATTTCCTTTTTCTCTTTCATCTCCATCAGCTCCTGTGCATGTTTGCACATGTAACGATAAGATGAGTTTTTTTGTGACATCTACTCTAAATTTCTAAAATACTCCATCTTGCTGTCGATAAATCCATCATCAAAATCAGCTGCTCCGATCAACTCAGATTCACTGAAGCATAAGCTAAAGAGCCAAAGCTGTCTAAGCGCTACGAATATCGGAACCGCTTGAATATCATTTTCGCCTATAGATCTGATTTCTCTGTATCCGCAAATAAATGCATCCCAAAGACGTTCAACCTCTTCTTTATCGTGCCTGCTATGAATTTCTCTTGCCAGTCTAAACTCCGCAATGTCATAAGCTCGCCAGCCATAACCGCAAATATCAAAATCATAATGCGTCAATGTCCCATTTTCCGTAAAAGCGACATTCGTATTGCCATGCAAATCCCCATGACAAATTCCAAAGTCCAGTCCTGCTTTCAGATGGATGTTAAGCTGATCTTTTAAGCGCATAACCAGCTCATATAGAAATTGATAATCCTCTTTCCGATTTTCCATATGTTGCTTAATTATGCGAAGCGGATTGTCTATCAAATGCTCCAAATCGAGCTCTCCCCTTGTGTGCTCAGATGTGAAATCGTCGGCAGCTTGATGAATTTGAGCAACGGATGCGCCAAATAGACGACTGTCTTCTGGATGCTGCATTCGCTTTTCTTGACCATCAGCAAAACTAAACATTACTCCAAACTTTACACCCTCAGGGACCAAAAACTCATTAATAAATGTGCCGTCATTTTTCTCAATCGGTACGGACACGCTTATCCCTTTTGCATGAAGATCGTTTAATAAATCTAACTCAAAAGCAATCTCTGATTGGTTTCTCCGGTCCGCTCGGTACACTCTAAATATGTATTTGCCTTGCTCCGTCTCTAAAATATAAGTATCGTTCATCCCTCTCAGAAAATAGTGCAGACGAGCGGGTTCATGAATGCCATAGTGGACTTTAATATGCGACAATAACGCTTCGGTTGATAATAGCGAGTATGCTACAGGAAATAAATGCAAGGGTACCTCATCCTTTTTCATTATCTATTTTAAATCGTGAATTCATCCTAGCTGTTTGCAAATGATGAATCTATTCCATTCCACTATAACAAATTATTTGTGCCCGATCTGGTAGAGAATTACTATGATTAATTTTGCCCGCTTTATTGATGCGGCTGGGACACATGAAGTAGCTCATAATAGCAGCAATGAATACACTACATACAAGAAGCGCGACAGGCAGACCTCAAAGGAGGAATCCACTTGGATGTATGGAATCAAAGCTATGAGCAGCTCATCTTCCTCCAGGATCGTTCTATCGGTTTAAAGGCAATTATTGCAATAGACAGCACAAAGCTTGGTCCTTCCCTCGGCGGTTGCCGGTTTTGGCAATATGCCAGCGATGAAGCTGCTGTCCTCGATGCGCTGCGGCTAGCGCAGGGAATGACCTATAAATCAGCGATCTCAGGTTTGCCATTTGGCGGCGGCAAAGCTGTCATTCTAAGCCAACCCGGTCAAAGCTCGCGGGAAATATTGTTTCGGGCGCTAGGCCAGCATATTCAAAACCTGCAAGGAAGCTATATTACCGGTATGGATCTGGGTACAGATGTATCGGATATGGACTGGGTTCGCCTCGAGACACCCTATGTGACTGATGTATCAGGTTCGCTCGGAGCAGTAAATGATTTTACAGCTAAAATGACCGCATACGGCGTTTTCCTTGGCATTCAGGCCTCTCTCAAAACGGTTTACGGTTCCGAAAATATGCAGCAAAAAATCATTGCCGTTCAAGGATTAGGCAAAGTAGGTTATCAGCTATGCCGCTATTTAAAGCATGCGGGCGCAGAGCTCGTTGTAACGGACGTTGATTCAAAACGAGTGAAGAAGGTTG
This sequence comes from Paenibacillus sp. 01T424, assembly GCF_056398745.1. Lineage (NCBI taxonomy): Bacteria > Bacillati > Bacillota > Bacilli > Caryophanales > Paenibacillaceae > Paenibacillus > Paenibacillus sp. 01T424. Next base: position 226,823 of record NZ_JBFTPZ010000003.1, read on the forward strand.
TCGAGGAGTTTGGGGCAATGCCTTGCAAGCCAAACGTCATTATGCGCATACCTTGTGATGTCTTCTCGCCATGTGCCTTAGGTGGCATCCTAAATGATTTTACATTAGGCCAGCTAGACTGCAGCATTGTTGCTGGGGCAGCGAACAATCAATTAGCCGAAAGCTGCCATGGCGAGAAGCTTCATGAGCTTGGCATTTTGTATGCACCGGATTATGTGATTAACGCAGGCGGCATCATCGTAACCTCTGTTGAGCTTATTGGCGGGGATGCTGCGACAGCACAGCAAAAGGTTGAGAAAATAAATGGTACACTGATGAACGTATTTCAAGCAGCTGACGAACATGGAATTTCAACCGCAGCAGCAGCCAATCGAATTGTGGAGCAATTGCTTAAGGGCTGAATAACCACTCGATCGAAAAAAGGGGATGTATCGAAAGTAGATTTCTCTACTTCCGGCACATCCCCTTATTATTCATTATTGCGGTGTCCAGCTTAAACTGCTGGAGGAGTGAAGGAACGTCCAGCGAACTCAGCATCAAGCATATAGAATGCATTGCTATCCTTGTCGATGCGTTTCAGCTTATGGATAATGTTATCAAACAACGCCTCTTCTTCAACCTGCTCATCGATAAACCATTTGAGGAAGTTGATCGTTGCATGCTCGCGATCGTTGATCGCAAGGTCAGATAAATTATAGAAACGTTTTGTATTTTGCTGCTCATGTCCGTAGCCTTGCTCGAAAGTGTCCAAAATGGAAGAGTATTCGTTATTCGGCTCTCCAAGAGCAGACAGCGTAGCACGACGACCACGGTCATTCAGAAACTTGTATATTTTCATTGCATGAAACCGTTCTTCCTCAGCCTGTACAATGAAGAAGTTAGCGAAACCATCAAGACTTTCACCTGAACAGTAAGCCGCCATTGCCAGATACACATGCGCTGAATAAAATTCAAAATTCATCTGTTCATTTAATGCTTCTGCTAATCCATCATTCATGCTTATGCACCTCAGCTTTCCTAGATTGTACTTATTCTAACATAAAAATAAAGAACGGCAAATGCCGTTCTTGTTAATTTATTGAAATTTAAGCTACCCGATCATTTTTTTCAATCGCTTATAGAGCTTCTCTGCGGACGGCGCGCTAACCGTCTTCGACTTGACCACGACGAAGCACTCTAGCTTGCAGGTTTTGCAATCGCCAAGGCAATCACTTTTTTTCTGCTTAATATCCGGATATCGATTTTTCATCGCCTTATAAACCGGCTCCAAACCGTTCTTGAGATTCCGTTTGCAATACTTAATCTTCTTCATAAGATACACCCCGCAGCGCAACGAAGGATTTGCTTCCTATTTGATGATAATGATTATCATCCCCGTTGTCAACTGCCGTTTTTGAGAACCTCTAACCCTTTAATCAGCTGACTGTCCTCGCGTCCAAGCTTCTCGCGTAGACGCTCCAGCAGCTTATACCCCGTTTTGTCATTGAAACTGCCCGTAGCCTCCAGCTTCTCGGCTTTTTGGAACTTAGTTAATGCTGCTGCTGTTTGTTTATCGAACATGCCTTCTTGTCCTGTAGGAGAATAACCGAGCTCCTTCAGCATCATCTGCAGCGTCTTTACATCCTCGCCATAGCTGCCTATCTTCATATGTGTACCAATCGCAAGCGGTCTTAGTTTCGTATATTCGGGAAGGGCTACTGCAAAATCCGGTGAAACGCCTGTTTTGTTAATCCAAGTGCCGCCCGGCGTCTTCCACTGCGCTTCCGTTAAGCTTAAGACAGAACCGTCCTTAAACTGATTAAAAGCTTGTACAACACCTTTGCCATACGTTTTTTCACCGACAACTGTTGCTCCCGCTGATTCCTTTAACGCAGCCGTCAGCACCTCGCTCGCGCTTGCAGATTGTCCATTCACGAGTACTACAATCGGCACTTTCCATTCCTTCTTCTGATCAGACTTATACGAAATCGTTTGCCGCTCATTTTTGTACACGACATTCAAAATAACCTTGTTTTTCGGTATAAGCTTGCTCGCAATCTTAATGGTTGGCTGCAGCAATCCCCCTGGATTGGATCGCATATCCAGCAACAATCCCTTAAGAGGCTGCTTCGCCTGCAGCTCCGTAATTGCAGCTTCGAATTCATCCGCAGTTTTCTCAGCGAAACGGCTAATCGTAACATGCCCGATACCGCCTTCAAGAAGCTCAGACGTTACCGTATGTACTGGAATAGCTTCCCGCTTCAGCTTTAATGTTATCGGCTCAACTTGATTCGGGCGCTGAATCTGCAGCGAGACTGATGTTCCTTCCTTGCCTCTAACAAGGCCAAGCAGCTCCTCAAACGTCTTTCCAGCCAGCTTCTGATTATCTACCGAGAGAATGATATCGCCCGTCAGTAAGCCGCCTCGCTCGGCTGGAGCTCCCTTCGTGAGCCCGGTAATGATGAACATGCCTTCCTCTTCGCGCAATTCAGCACCAATTCCATATATTTCTCCCTCATAGGACTGGGTATAGGCACTGCCCTTTTCCTCAGCCAAATACCGGGAATACGGGTCCTCAAGCGAGCCAACCATGCCTGCAATTGCTCCATTAATCAGCTTCTTCGGCTCAGCACCGTTTAAGTAGTCATTCATAATTTTGTTGTATGAAACCGTAAATTGCTTAAAGGTCGGCTCCTTGATCATCGGATACTGATTCCCCATCCAGAAAAACCCTATTGCAAAGCCAAGAGCAGTAAATAATACAGCTCCCATGACGCAGAGAGTCAGAAATCTTTGTTTTGCTGCCGCTGATGTAAAATAGTTCATCTGTTCATCTCCTCAAAAGTTTTACGAAGTAAAACTTACTTCGTAAGCATAAGCCTAGTTTTGTGAAGCAAAACTTACTTCGAAAGCATAAGCCTAGTCTTGAATGTCTGGATCATTTTAGCTACAATCAACCTAATCAAAGCGCAAACGGCCAACGCTGTCTTTGGCGGCGTCTGCAATCGTTTCGCTGCGAAATATAAGCCTAGTTATACATGTGGAACTTATAACTTCTTATATTTTAAATATAGAGAGCTGGAGAGGAGCTTCACCGCTAGTATGTATAAACTTATCGCGATTGATGTTGACGACACGTTATTAACGGATGACCTAACCGTAACGGAAGGAACGAAGCGTGCCATGGAAGCTGCTATTGCCCAAGGTGTAACGGTTACACTGGCAACAGGCCGCATGTTTGCTTCCGCTCAAAAAATTGCTAAGCAAATTGAACTCAATGTTCCTATTATTACCTATCAAGGGGCACTCGTCAAAACACTGCTTGATGGACAAGTCCTGTATGAAAGAAACGTACCGATTGATGCGGCTAAAGAGCTTCACGCTTTCGCTGAAGAGAACGGCTTGCACCTGCAGCTTTACGTTGACGATGAGCTTTACAGCACTCATGACAATGACAAAATCAAAGCTTATTCTAAGCTTGCCAATATCCCTTACAAAATAGAGCCTGACTTCAACAAATTGCTCGACTTTCCGATGAACAAAATGCTTATTATCGATGATCCGGCTCGCCTCGATGAAATCGCTGAGCAGCTTAAGCCTCTAATCGGTGATCGCGTGCATATTACTAAATCCAAAGCGCACTATTTAGAGTTCATGCATAAGGAAGGCACTAAAGGACATGCACTGAAATTTATGGCCGAGCATCTTGGCTGTACAATGGACCAAACAATCGCCCTTGGCGATGCATGGAATGATAATGAAATGATTATCGCTGCCGGACTTGGTGTAGCAATGGGCAACGCCATTCAATCTCTGAAGGACATTGCAGACTATGTAACGTTGTCGAATAACGAGGAAGGCGTTCGCCACGTTATTGAGAAATTTGTGCTTAACGTCACTGAATAACAAGCAAGGAGGCGACTGCATTCATGAATTGTCCCCTTTGCAATGGGCCAAACGATTGTGCTATGGAAGAAAACAATGCAGCGAAAGATTGCTGGTGCTTCCAGAAATCATTTCCCAGCACGCTTTTAGAGGCCGTTCCTGAAGAGCTCAAAAACAAAGCCTGCATCTGCCGAAATTGCTTAAGCAAAGCAGCGGAAGAACAAAATTAAGAAGCTGTCTCTGGAAGGTAATCACCTTTTAGAAACAGCTTCTTTTTTAAAGCTTGCTTATCGCGCTGGCACAAAAAAACGTTCTTCCACAGCACTTGCAGACAATGGCTTGCTAAAATAATAGCCCTGAATCTTTCTGCACGAATTGTCCGTTAAAATATCCAGCTGATCCTTCGTTTCAATTCCTTCCGCAATAACTTCCATATTCAAATGCATAGCCATCGCAATGATCGTTGAAACGATGGCTCTATCATCGCTGTTATTTGTAATATCACGGATGAAGGAGCGATCTATTTTAACTTTTTGAATCGGGAACATTTTCAAATAACTGAGCGAGCTGTAGCCTGTCCCAAAATCATCTAAGCTAATGCGAATACCATATTCATTCAACTGATTCAAAATGCTGCTGGACAATGCAGCGTCCATCATCATGCTTTCTGTTATTTCCAGCTCTAAATATTTCGGCTCCAATCCCGTTTCCTGCAGTATAGCCATAATATAATCCGCAAGTTTAGGCTGATGGAATTGTTGCGAAGATAAGTTGACGGATATAGGGATAAGCGGCCCTCCCTGTACATGCCACATCCGCATTTGTTTGCAGGCTTCGCGCAGTACCCATGTTCCCATTTCATAAATGAGACCGGTCTCCTCGGCAAGCGGTATAAAGACGCCTGGACTTAGTAGCCCCCTAGTTGGATGCTGCCAGCGTACAAGCGCCTCCATACCAATCATCGCACGATCCTCTGTTCGGATTTGCGGCTGGTAATGGAGCAGCAGTTCCCCTCGTTCGATCGCTTTTCGAAGATCGCCCTCTAATTCGATTTTTTCTTGCAGCACTCGGTCGAGCTCGCCAGTGAAAAATTGATAATCGTTTTTACCTTTTTTCTTCACCTCATACATCGCTGTATCGGCATTTTTGAGCAGCTGTACAGCATCCAGTCCATGGCTAGGGAACAGGGCAATTCCGATACTTGCGGACACATAAAAATCACTGTCCTTTAATCGATACGGTGCTTGGATGCAGCTGATGATCTGTTYCGCTAACCGCTTAATCGTGTCTTGCGTTTCATAATTGCGGCACAGCAGCGTAAACTCGTCTCCGCCCATGCGAGCAAGCATAACGTCTTGCCCTGCGATAGCTTGTTGAATGCGTCCGCTAACTTCCTGCAAAAACTGATCGCCGACCATATGCCCGAGTGAATCATTTATGATTTTAAAACGGTCGATATCAAGCACCATTACAGCAAAATGTGAATCGCTTGTACTGCTCAGTTCTATGGTCTCTGCAATCGCTTGATTAAATTTGCGACGATTCGGCAAACCTGTCAATTCATCATGAAAGGCTAAATGATTGACTTTCAGCTGTGCCCGCTTCTCAGCGGTTATATCTTTAAAAATAATATAGCTGCCTACGACTTCACCATCCACAACAACCGGTACATTAGCTACGTTGAGCTCAATTCTCATACCGTCAGCACGGATGATGGCGGTTTCGTGATTCAAAGTCTCCCCCTTAAAGGATCTTTGAAACATCTGTTTCACACGTTCTTGATCTTCATGCACAATAATCCCGCTTAACGAGGATATCGATTGATGCATAACCTGCTTGCTGCTGAAACCTGTTATCTTCAAAGCATTCGTATTATGGCTAGTCACACGGTACTGCAAATCAACAGACACGATGCCATCCTGGCTATTTTCGTATAAGGACTTGTACCATTTTTCATTTTGTTCAATTTCTGAGTCCTTATGGGCAAATCGCTTCGATATATAGATCCCAAACAAAGATAATCCAAGTGTAAAAAATATACCTAACGCAATAATGTAGGCCAGCCACGTTTGGTCCAAAATAACGCCAAGAAACAAAGCAGTCTTATTGCTGGTATGAAAATTAGCTGCGATCATTCCCGTATAATGCATGCCAACTATCGCAGCCCCCATAATAGCGCCGCTTCCAAGCTTTTTCCACCATTGTCCTTTCTGTCTATCCTTACGGAAATAAAACGATAGCCAAAGAGCTGCAATGGATGCGACAAACGCAATAAGAATAGAGAGCATAACGATAATCGGATTATAGGTTATATGTATAAGCATTGCAGACATGCCAACATAGTGCATGATCGTAATGCCTGTGGCAAGCAATAATCCGCCAGCTAGCAATTGCGATCTCGAAAGCTCACTTCGGCCGACAACATACAGCGCAGTAAAAGCCGCTCCAATCGCTGCAATTACCGAAATAAGCACGATAACCAAATCATATTTTATAGGGAAAGGAAGCTTTAACGCGAGCATGCCGACAAAATGCATCGACCAGATTCCCATCCCCATAGAAGCCGCTCCAAACATCAGCCAGCTTAGCTTTGTGCTTCCTTTGGAGGTGCTCACTCTTCCTGCAAGATCCAGTGCTGTATATGAAGCCATGACTGCTATAATATAAGAGAAAATAACTAATAAACTATCATAGGTTCCATGAACATGCTCCATTAAATCCCCTCTATTCTATGTAAGATGTTTATCTGCGAGAGCATTCTTATATTATACAATAATGTTTTGAAACATTTTTGAAAATTTCGATGATGGCTAGACATGCAACGACCGCATAACTAAACAAAAAAGAGCCTCTCCCACATAGTGGAGAAGCCCTTCTTATAACCTTTATGAAGTTAAGATACAGCTTTATTTCTCCGTTTGCATTGGCCCTTGCTGCATGACTTATAGTTGCCTGTAAAATCAAGCCGATGATCCGTCACTTTAAAGCCATACTCCCGTTCAATTCGCTGCTCAAGCTCGAGCAGCCAATCCTCTTTAATTTCTGTCAGTGAGCCGCATTCATCGCATATTAGATGATGATGCATATGCTCATGATCCTCACCGCGAAGATCATAGCGGGCTACACCATCCCCGAAATTCATTTTCTCAACAACATGAAGCTCAGCGAGCAGTTCGAGTGTCCGATATACAGTCGCTAGACCGATATCAGAGTTTTTCTGCTTTACGAGCATGAAGACACCTTCTGCACTCAAGTGATCCATTTCGTTCTCAAGCAGCACTCGCAATATAATCTCACGCTGAGTTGTCAGTTTATATCCGTTCGCCATCAAATGTCGATTTATTCGATCCGTTTCTGCTGTGATGTTTAACATGCAAAGCTACCTCCTTTTATTGAAAAGCCAGTACATGAATGCATTTCACTTTATGTAAAGGCTTACTTTTAGAATGATTATAATTTAATGGTAGTATACTTTTGCGAAATTAGCAAATACCATATATTAATAAGTGTTTAACCATACTCCTTGACATAAAAATCGTATTTCGAGTATGATACAAAAATAGTTATTCGTAACAATTACAAATAAAAGGAGAGAACAAAATGAAAAGTGGCATACATCCCGTTTACCATCAAGTATTGTTTTTTGATGTGAGCAGCGGCTACAAATTTTTGACGGGCTCAACCAAATCGTCCAATGAAAAAATGGAATGGGAAGACGGGAATAGCTACCCAGTCATTCGCGTAGATACAAGCTCCGCTTCGCATCCTTTTTATACAGGCAAACAACGCAATACCGATAAAGGCGGACGAGTTGACCGCTTCAACCAACGATTCCAACAAAAGAAATAAAAAGCAAGTAATAATAATAGCTCCAAACAGAACCGTTCAATGCGGCAATCTGTAAGGAGCTTCTTTCGTTTCTTATTACAGCAGACAGACTACAGCACCGTAGAAATGCCACCATCAATATTTACAGACGTACCCGTTACGAAAGATGCGGCTTCCGAAACGAGAAAACCGATAACATTTGCTGCTTCCGACGCCCTGCCAATTCGACCCAAAGGTATCCCATGGCGCTTGTCCGCTGAGAATTCATCCCAGCTAAGCTCAGGGCTCGCAGCTTGCCACATCCGCTCGATTTGTGCGCTGCGAATCAGCCCGATGCAAACTGCATTTACACGAATTTGATCCACAGCCAGATCCTTGCTCATCGCTTTGGTCAGTGCAAGGCCTGCGGCGCGGCTAACGGAGGTTGGGAGAGAGGAAGCACCCGGCGTTTTCCCGCCTATAGCTGTCACGTTGACGATAGCTCCTCCACCTGCTTTACGCATATATGGAAGTACCGCACGCGCAAAATGAACTGCTCCGAGCAGCTTCAAATCGAGGTCCGCTGTCCATGCATCAGTCTCCACCTTCTCAAAAGGCTGCGCCGCAGAAACTCCTGCGTTATTCACAAGAATGTTGACACCGCCAAAGTGTGCTGCCGTTTGCTCAACCGCTCTTGCGGCATCTTCCGGCCGACTTACATCCGCGCTGATTGCCAACGCTTCTTTGCCTGTTCGTTCCTTTATAAGTGCTGCCGCGCTGCGCAGAGACTCCTCCTCCCGTGCAACAATGGCTACCTCAGCACCTTCCTCTGCCAGCAGCAATGCTGTTGCTAGTCCAATTCCTTTGCTCCCGCCTGTAATGAGTGCGATTTTTCCTTTTAGCCCAAGCTCCATCTATAACTCCTCCTTCTCTGCTGCTTTATCGTTTAAACTTTACTTCCCAACTGCTTTGATTACCTTTTGTACCTCATGGTTTATATCAATTTCTGAATGAGCAGGCAAATTTACAATAAAAATACCGCCAAACACTTGCTGCGACTTGCCTTGGCACTCTCGAATTTTATTTTTTAATAGTTTAAGCTCTAATGAATAGATAACTTCTTTGCTTAGCAGCCAATTATGCCTGGTGAACGTTGATTTCTCTATCGTTTCTATGTACATGGATACATCCTTGAATGCTCTTACGCGAATAACGTCTCCAAAGGCAACATTTTCAGTAAATACAGGATTCTCCTCAATGCGATACAGGTCATCACCCAGTTGTACAACGTCCAGTATCTCGACCTCTTGACCTATACCATCGAAGCAAAGATGTAACGGAATAAAATCTTGAATGCTTCTCACCTCTATATTTATTTTCAGTGATGGCTCTTACCATTCACTCTAGCTAATATCCACATTCGTATAATGCTCCACCGATGGAAATGGATCATAGAAATGATGCAGCAGACTTTTCCACTCCAAATATTCCGCCGATCCGCGAAAGCCAACGGTATGATCCTCCAGCGTTTCCCATCTTACAAGCAATATATATTTATTATTCTCTTCTAAGCATTTCTGAAGTTCATGACTGACATAACCGTTCATGCTAGAGATAATTTTTGATGCGGCTTTGAAATTGCTTTCAAATTGTTCGGACAGCCCTGCCTTAACCTGCAATGAAGCAACCTCTAATATCATGACAGCAACTCCTTGTTTTATATCTAGTTTTAGCAATAGCCTTGCAATCCTAATTATGATGTTATGTATATATTATAAGTGGTACTGCAAATAAGGCAAAGAGTAAATCAAATGATAGAATATCTTGTTTTCCAAACTGTCTAATCGCTCCATGTGTCCATAATTTTCAGAGCGAGTTCAATTTAATCGATTCTTCCCCTACAAATTGCGGCATCATTTACCGAAATCACCTGCGACCTTTACTCTTAATCCGTATTTTCCGTCATGATCCGACATTTGTATTTGACTATTATTTCATAAAAAAAAGCCCCAGAGAGTGGTCTCTGAGACTTCAATCGTATCCCTAAGTAGCTGGCTCCTCTTTAGGAGCGCATTTTTGAATAAGCGAGATTTGGCCTGCATGGATGCCGGTATGGTACATTAAACGGCCAACAGCCTCAAGCGGCGTTGAGGGGCCGATCGGACAGTCCACGATTTGATGCCATTTCTCCTCTGGAAGCTCTTTCATTGCATCCATAAGATGATTGTTGGAGGATTCAAGCAGCTCAATAAGCTCCTGTAAATTATCGTAGGTTGCTTTGCTCCCAGCAGCACCTCTGCTTGTAGAGATCTGCAATCCCTCCGGCATGCCTTTCCCGAAGAACCAGTCTGCGAACATATATTCAACCTCAGCGTTATGTCGAAGCATATAGCCAATGGAGGATGCTCCAAGCTGTAAAGACAAATCCTGCTCCGGCAATGCTTTGACCGTTTTGTGGAATCTTTCTTGAATAGCACGCCAAATAGGCAGTACTGTTGTGATCGTCATAATAGCGTCCGCTCCTCTGCTCTTATTAAGCTTTCTTCGCTTGTGCATGCCCATCTCTTGCAACATGCTCAAATTTCTCGCCTGACAAGTCGATATCGTAAGCCTGACCGAAGCCTGCTACATAACGACCTTCCGAAGCCATCAGCTCAAACAAAGAGAAATCGAGGCCGCGAAGCATGCCTATCATGTTTTTGCCGAAGGTTTGCTCAAACCGTTCAAATATCTCAATATGCCCTTCATTGCCGATATTAACCGCATTACAAACGAAGCGAGCACGCTGCCTAGCAAATAAATTTGTAGTCTGCGACTCATCCTCCAGCAGCATAACGTCCACTGATGGATTGGCTTCCATGTACCGGAAATGATGAGCGATTCTGCTAATATAAATGTAGAGCTTTCCGTTGAACTTCACAAAGGGAGCATAGGAAACAAAAGGTTTTCCCTCATCGTCGATTGTACCGAGCACGACAGATTTCAAGCTTTCCGTAAAATTCAAATAATTCACCTTAATCATTTCAATATCCATCGCCTTCATTCGTCATCCCTCGCTTTTTTTATAAAACTTTTTTTAATACGTGAATTCGTGGACTAGCGCTTTCCGGCATTTGTTGAATTTCTGTTTCCACACCGTAGACACTGCGAATCAGCTCCATCGTAAAAACATCCTTCGGCTTGCCAAATACATGTTTATCCCCATTCTTAATCACACAAACTCTATCGCTATAAGCGGATGCATGGTTCAAATCATGCAGCACCATTATAACCGTCAGCTTCAATTCACGATTTAGTCTTCGCACAAGTTCGAGCACTTCCAGTTGATGTGCGATGTCCAAATAAGTAGTGGGCTCATCGAGTAGAAGCACCTTAGGTCTTTGAGCGAGCGCCATAGCAAGCCATGCCTTCTGTGCTTCTCCACCAGAGAGGGATACGATGAGTCTGTCTTTAAACTCCAGCATGCCCGTCTGTTCAAGCGCCCAATGTACGACCTTATAATCTTCGGCATCCAGACGCTCATACCATTTCTTATGAGGAATTCGCCCATAACCAACCAATTCCTCTACTGTCATGTCAGACGGACTGACGTTCTTCTGACAAAGCATGCACAGCATTTGCGATACTTGCTTCGTACTAAGCGAGCGAATCTCTTGATCGGCAATACAGACGCGTCCGCTTTCGCAAGGAATCATTCGAGATACAGCCTTCAAAATAGTCGACTTTCCCGAGCCGTTTGGTCCAATAATGGATACCACTTCTCCCTCATTCACATCGAGAGAAAAGTCGCTCACTATTGTACGATCCGCGTAACGAATATTCAACGATTGGACCTTTAACAACTTAGACCCCTCCTTTTCGCATCAAATAGAGGAAGTACGGACCTCCTGCCAATGCCATGACGATACCTGCAGGCACTCCTACAGAGCCGAAGGCAGTCCGCCCAATTGTATCTGCCACTAAGAGAAGCAGTGCCCCAAGTATTAAGCTAAGCGGCAACGTGTGGCGATAATTTGTGCCAATTAATAAACGAGCCATATGTGGCACAATTAAACCAATAAACCCAACAAGACCTACTGTCGACACTGAAACAGCGGCTAAGTACACCGCCACAAAAGACAAAATCAAGCGGCTTCGATTAAGGTTTTGCCCCAAGTTATGTGCTACTTGCTCGCCTAAACGTAATATATTCGCTTGCCGAATACATAGAATCGCGGCAATCCATCCAATAATCGAATAGGGCAATATCATGAGCACATCGCCCATTCCTTTGCCTGCCAAACTTCCGTTCATCCATGCAAGTGCACCAGGCAGCTTATCGCTGTATTTGATAGAGAGCAGGCCGATCATTCCTCCAAATACCGCATTTACGGCGACACCCGAAAGAATGATGCGTACAGGTGTAAAACCTGTTTGCTTGTTCCATGCCCAAGTATAAACCATTCCGGCAGCAATACCGCCGCCAATTATTGCAGCTAACGGAATAAACGATGAATAGCTAGGCATGACTAGCATAATAAATAATACGGTAACCGCTGCCCCGGACGAAACACCAGTTAGCCCCGGGTCTGCCAGTGGATTTAACATAACTGCTTGCAGCAAAGCTCCCGATGCAGCAAGGTTCGCGCCGATTATCAAAGCAAGAAATACTCTAGGGATTCGAATATCCCAAAGCACAGAATTTGCCGCTTCATTCCCATTGCCTAGTATCGCTTGAAAAGTAGAAGCTAGATCAAATCTTGCACTACCAAGCGCAACTGAGAATAAAATAGCCACAATCAGCAACAAAAATGAGAGAGCTAGAAGCGTGGTCGTTCTCATTTTTTTATTATCCGTCACCTCTAAGCTCCCTTTCATTAGTTATACAAAATTTTCGCCATATCTTGGTATGCATTTGGTGCATTTACTAACGAAGCTACTCCATATAAGCTATAATCAAGTGCAATCAGCTTGCCGTTTTTAAATGCGTTCAGCTTCTCCCAAGCTCCGTTCTTCTTCACATCATCTTCAAGCTGCTTCGTAACAGCAGAAGGATCACCATGAGCAACTAGCAAAATAATATCTGGATTAGCCGTTACGATGCTTTCCATATCAAGTGGTACATAAGCATCTTCTTTTTTCAATACTTCTGATAATACGTTTTTTGCTCCTAGCTTCTTCGCCAAGCTGCCTACAAAAGTACTATCGTTCATGAACATTAATGATTCAGCAGAACCGAATAGAACCATTACGCTTGGAGCATCTTTGCCTTCGGAAAGCTTAACAGCTTCCGCCTCTTGTTCGCTCAGCTTCTGCAATACTTCATTCGCTTTATCTTCTTTCCCGTACACTCGACCTAGAACTACCGTGCTGAGTTTCAACTCGTCTAAGGAGTCCGCAGGCAAATAAGCTGTAGGTAAATTCGCTGGTTTAAAGGATTTATCCAAACTATCCTTAATGGAGCTTGGTCCAAGAATGACACCAGGCTGCAGCTTTGCAATTTGCTCTAGATCCGGCTGATGAGATGAGCCGATGCGAGGCAGGTTAACGAAAGCTTCTGGCAATTTGTTCTTCGTCGTTGGAACACCGGCTGTCTCAATTCCAAGCTCATTTAGAAGCTCAGCAATAGCTACTGATATGGTTACCGTTGATGATGGAACTTGGTTATTGAACTGTGCAATCAGTTCCGCTGCTTTTGTTTCATCTACTTCTATTTTAGAATCAGACACAGGAGCTTCCGTTGCAGCCGAGCTTGGCTGCTCTGTTGCTGTGTTTCCAGTCACCTGTTCTGGCTTATTTACATTGTTTCCGCATGCTACCGTAGTCGCTAATAATAAAGTCATAATACCAATCTTCCATCCTGCTCGTTTCACTTTATTTCCTCCTGTATGATAATGATAATTAGTATCATTATATTGATACCGTTTCTCATTATACAGCGAATGAAAATCATTTTCAATTAATATTTTCGCTAAACTTTTATTTATTTAATTGTGTGGTTATTTCCCCATCTCCCTTCAGACATCCTCTTTGATTCCCATGCTAAAGATAAAAATATCGAAAATAACCCTACGTACATTCGTCTCATCATACGCTAATCAAAATAAAAAAATGCCAAGGGCAGCTGCTCGCTCCTTGGCATCCTTTTGACTCCTAATCTCAGATCTAATTATTAATTCCCCTTAGCCTAGCTGCAACCATGCAGCTCTTCCGAACCATGCATGTCCATGTTATTGACATCCTTGCTCTATTTGATTACGCCTGCATGACAGATTGAGATGCTTTCCCATACGGCTCCGCCAAAAAATAAGTGAAATCCTCGCGTTTATTCAAAAACTGCTCATATTGCACCAAAGCGATCTCATCATCCGGGTTTGTCTCCAAGTAGATTTCCAATTCCGCAATCGTTTCCTCAATTTCAAGTAGGATGTCCCTGTGGCTATGGCTCATCTGTGTACTTAGCTGTAAAGGCTTCCTTGCTTCGTTCAACTTATATGCCTCCTGTTGCCCTATTCTATTGTTTTGCAAAATAAAGGTGTACCTGCAACAATAGGGCTTCGTTAACTAAGATATTCAGACCTTCGTAAAAAAGAACCTCAATTCTCAAAAAAAGGGATAAACCCTTTTTACTCGCTGCAAAAAAAGAAAAGCTATTTCCGTTATTATCCATCTTCCTCATGACAGATTCAATGGTACAAAATGATTAGGTTACCATTTACCTATCTCGACTATTTCCCAAGAAATGATCGAAAAACATCGATATATAAACGATTTTCTGTACTCCATTGATTCATCATTACCCCAGAAGGGTATTCAATATTATCAAACTCACTAAGGGAGTGATTCAAATGACGACAAGGCAACAAAATTTAGAGATTGAAGAAAGACATGTTGAAAAAAAATCAGATTCAAGTTTAGTGGCGTCTACATTCATCAAATATGCTGCCTACATTATTATCTTCTTCGGGGCTCTCTACTTTCTTGTTCGATATGTATTTCCAATGTTTTAAACAAAATAAAAACAGGCAGTCTTTCAGCAGATTAAGCTGCTTGAAGACTGCCTGTTTCGTATGTACGTTTTTTAAAAAAGATCATCCGCAGTTTTTGGGATCATTGTTTGATTTCCTTTTATAAAATACTCAAACTTGCCAAAATGCGCCAATGCTGCGCTGTCTGCTTCCCATACCCATTCGTCCATTTCGGTTTGACAGCGATGCGCACGAAACGCAGCAAGCTTAGCTTCTAACTGATGACGAACATCAATTTTGACAATGCCCTGCTTCGTGTAACCAAATCGTTCCGGAGCATTCATCATATCGCCGAAACTGATGAAATAGAGCGCACCCGGCTGCTTGCTACGGTGGAAAGCGGTAGTTGTTGCTTTACCAATTGCACAGTGATCAGGATGTCCGCCTAAAATTTCATGAAAAGTAAGGACTACATCCGGATTGATCTCATCCATGAGTACGCCTATTTTTGAGATGAGGCTCTCTGAATCGTAAAATTCAACCATCTTGTCACGGATATCAAAAAAAATAAGATTTTGAATGCCAAGTGCCTCGCAAGCGTTTCGCAGCTCTTTTTCCCGAATATCAGGCATAGTCTCTCGATTCACATAAGGCGGGTTTCCCATTCGACGTCCCATTTCGCCTTTTGTCGCACTTACAAGAGTAATTTCAACTCCCATGCTTGCATACTTTGCCAATGTTCCTCCGCAAATAAAAGACTCATCATCAGGATGCGCAAACACAGCTAATAGCTTTTTAACTGCTTTTTCACTCATTCCGGAAACGGCTCCTTTCCAAGCTGCAGAGCAACGTTCATTCTGCCTTTATCATCGTAACCCGCCAGTAATAGCTTCTCATCCACCGTTACTTCAAAATGGGTGAGTGCTTCTGTTCGCAGCCAGCCAAGCTCATCAAAGCGAAGAGCTATCCGGTATGAACCCTCACCAGCAATATGGGCTTCAGTGAGGCTAACCTTGAAGTTTCGGACAAAGACGAAAGAGGTCGCTTCACTATGAATATAAACTTCCTTGCCAATAAATGCTTGAAAAGCAGCGTTCAATTCTGAACTGTTTATTTTGATCATCGTCTCTTCATTCCTATTCTATAAATTTGATAGGAGTTGCCAAGTAGGAGGAGTTAATAAAAAGGAGGAGTTGCTTCATGAGACCAAAGGCCTGATGTATGAACTCCTCCCCTTATAATACAATTCCTATTATCTGCTTACGAAAAACGGCAATGTTTCGATGCCCAGCAAACGCAGATAAATGAACAATTGACCTTTGTGATGAATTTCATGATCCTTGCCATTCTCGAGCAAAACGATTCCAGCCATTTTCATGCCATGGAAGTCGATCTCTTTTTCCAATTGCTCATCCGATAAAGATTCAAGCAATGTTTTCGTTGAAGCGGTATCCGCTGCTACGATCGCTTTCAGCTCTTCAATCGTTTCAGCTTGTTTAGCTGTTGAAGGTGGCGTGAACACGCCGTTTTTTACCGTTTGTGCGAACATGTCCATTGATCCATTGATATGGAGAACAAGAGTTGACAACGACATTGCCTTTTCCCAAGGCTTATATTGGAGGTTTTCATTTTGTACAGTATCAAGCATAGCAAGCAATACTTTACGATGATTCAACCAGTTTGTAACAAATACATTCATTGTTGACATAGGATAATACTCCCCTTTTTCATTCGAAAATTAATTAACCATAGAAAAAATAGTTAATAGCCTATTCATTATACAATGGTTGTCCGACAATTGCATTTTTCCTGAATAAACTTCTATTATTAATAACTTGATCCTCCCTAGTTGGTGTTATTATTCCATCAATTCCCTTTTACATTATCACGCCCTATTCCTCAGTTTTTATCCTTATCCTTATCTTTATCCTTGTGCCTCTCTTTCTTTCTCTCTTTTTCTTTTTCTTTTTCTTTTTCCTTCTGTTTTTTTCTTTCTTCCCTTTCCTTTTTCCAATCTCGTTTCTTATCAGAATCATCATCTTTGTTCGATATATTATTTTTTTCTTTTTCCTTATCCTTCTTCTTCGGCAAAAAGTCTGGTGCCTTAGGAAACGGTATAACCGGCTCATCCTTTAATGCATCTGCGAATATAGCTTGAAAGACAACAGCCGCAGCCTTTGAGCTCGTCGACAAATAATGGCTGCTGTCGCTTTGATCGTACCCAAGCCACACCGCGCCTACAAGCTGCGGAGTGTAGCCAACGAACCAATTGTCCTTTGCGCCGTAGCCTGTCGTGCCTAGCATTTGTGTCGTTCCAGATTTCCCTGCAACTGGGCGGCCTTCAAGCATTGCAGCAGTACCCGTCCCATCCTTTATGACTCCCTCTAACATAGCTGTCATCGTTCGGGCAATTTCTGGCTCCGTTACTTTCACTCTGCCTTCACTCTGCTTGAATTCAGCCAGTACGCTGCCGTCTGCCGATTCGATGCGAGTAATGGTATGCGCATGATTACGAACACCGTCACTTGCGAATACGCCAAAAGCTTCGGCCATCTGAAGCGGCGATACACCCTCATGAAGACCGCCGAGCGCAAGCCCCAGCGAGCGATCCTCATCTGTCAGAGGAATGCCGAAACGCGCCGCCGCATCCATTCCTTTTTCAATACCCATTTCGTTAAGCAGCTTCACAGCAGGTATGTTGTAAGAGTTAATAAGCGCTTCATAAAGTGACACTCTGCCATGAAAGGAGCCGTCTGCGTTTTTTGGCTCATAGCCGTTAATATTGATCGGTTCATCAACTAGATCATCGCTTGGCTTATAGCCAAGCTCCAGCGCAGGCGTGTATACAGCGATGGGCTTGATCGTTGAGCCTGGTTGACGGCTTAGCTGCGTCGCTCGGTTAAAGCCGCGAAATGGCTGCTCTCCTCTGCCGCCAACCATCGCCCGAATTCCGCCGTCACGCGGATCAATCAGAACAGCACCGCTTTGAATGAGCTGGTCTGCAGCACTATTTGGGAATAGAGATTCCTTCGCATACACCTGTTCCGCCGACTGCTGCATTTTCGTATCCAATGCGGTATAGATTCGAAGTCCGCCCTGCAGCACTTCATTTTCCGATAACCCATATTGCGTCATYGCCTCACGAATGATCTGGTCCACATAATAAGGATAGTTGATATCATCTACTCGATTAGGCTTTGCGCTCAGTAATTTCACAGGCTCATGAATGGCCTTATTGTATATATCCTCGCTAATTAGCGCTTGATCCTTCATAAGCTGAAGAACCACATTTCTTCGATCAATCGCTTTTTCTAGATGTTTATAAGGAGTTAGGGCGGATGGCGCCTTGATTAGACCAGCTAGCAACGCTGCCTCCGCTACGCTAAGCTGATTTGGCTGCTTGCCAAAATACGTATGCGCCGCTCTATCGATTCCCCATGCTCCATCACCATAGTAGATCTGGTTGAGGTACTTCTCCATAATATCCTCTTTGCTGTAGCTTTCCTCAATCTTTTTCGCCAAAAGCAGCTCATCCCACTTCCGCGACCAGGTTCTCTCCTGCGACAAAAAGACATTTTTCGCGAGCTGCTGTGTTATCGTGCTTCCGCCCTGTACTGTCCCGCCTGATGTTATATTTGTCCAAATCGCTCGGCTAATTGCCCGCATATCCATTCCTTCGTGCTCGAAGTAACGTCTGTCCTCTACCGCAACAACGGCATCAACCATATGTTTTGGTATGTCTTCATAGGCAATCTCATCAATTTTATTGAAAGAAATACGGGTGGCTTCCGTACCGTGCTGATCATACAAAATCGTAGCTGCCGGCAGCGGCACCTCAAGCTGTCCAATATCCTGCTTGCCGATCAGGTAACGAAATGTCCCCCATCCGCCCAAAGCAACGATGATCAACAAAGCTATACTTATGATCAAAAAGTATTTAATCCTTTTCTTTTTCTTGTTCAATGTTTGAGTATTTTTCATCATTTCTCCCCCTTGCCCTTGCTTCTCTCGTTTCTACATCATTCGCAGCGGAGTAGCATTTTTAGTACGTTCGGCCCATGAAGTGCCTTTACGCACAAAAAAAGCCCGGAAACTTTGCCTGCTCCCCAGCATCTTTTAGACTTATTTTAACAATCGTAAACAAATCGCTCATATTTCGTTTAGTCGATGGCAGCATCATGCTTTCATCAAAAAAACCTCTGTGCTTTATGTCTCTCGTTTAAACGAGAGACATAAAGCACAGAGGTTTATTAAGAACTTTCCTCACACATCGTATTAAAGATCAGCGAGTACTTGATACCAGACACCTTTTTTGGAATAAAGGTTTTCTCTAACCTCAGACCAGCCGCCTAAGTAAGAAATGTCAAACAATCCTTCCGGCACCACATAACGGTCTTTCGTACCCTCAGCTACCTTCTTGTCTACGGAGCGGAATCCATGATCCACGAAAAGCCGCTGTGCCTGCTCCGTTTGCAAAAAGGCAATAAAAGCCTCGGCTACCTTGCGAACGCCATGCTTATCCGCATTTTTATCCACGATCGCTGCTGGATTCTCGATTAATATCGTGTCTTTTGGGACAACGATGTCATAATTGACGCCTTTCTTAATTCGAGCGAGCAGCTCATTCTCGTAAGTGACGATGACATCGCCTACACCATATTCGAAGGCTGCCATCGATGCGCGACCGCTCTTATCAAGCGATTCCACATTGGCATGGACTGCTTTTAGAAAATGCTTCGCATATTCGGCATCCTTTGTACCCGTCTGCTCCTCTGACTGCTTAAGGCCAGCGCCATATATGGCGTTAATGTCCCACTGAGCGCCGCCGGAAGTTTTCGGATTCGGATACAGCACCTTCACACCCTCGCGTGTTAAGTCATTCCAATCCTTAATTCCGAGCGGATTGCCGGTACGAGTCCCCAATACAACGATGGAGTTCGTGATCATGCCATTATTGCTCTGTGCCTTCCAGTCATGCGTAATGAAACCCGCCTTCGCTATTTTGTCGAGATCACCTTCCATAGCTAACACGGCAACGTCGGCTTCAAAACCTCCAGCGATCGCCCTGGCTTGCGTGCCTGAAGCCTCATACGATTCCTGAAATACGACCTTTTGCCCGGTTTCCTGCAGCCAATACTTTTGGAATGCAGGCAGCAAATCCGCGAAAGCATCCTTCACTACCGAATACGCACCGATTACAAGTGTAACATCGCCGTCCTGTACGGTAGACCCAGCCGCATGGTTACTCGTCTGCTCCTCTTTACTGCAGCCTGCCGATACGATCAGCATAACCGCAGCAAGCAGCAGCACGAGCATGCGCTGACTTGTTACCAGATTGATTTTCATATTCGCATACAACTCTTTCTACGTAGCATATTGGTTAAATATGAATAGGCATGGGGTCAACCTTCAGCTTATTTTCCGCAATCCAGCTTTCGTTGTCATTGAATAAATAAGCCCGATGGACGAGTACCCTTACCTCATCTCCGGGATGAAGCACTTCTTGCTCCAGCGAACGGTACGTAATCAGCTTCGTATCGCCAACAAGCAGCTCAACCATCCACTCGCTGCCGCGGAAATGCAGCTGTTTTACTTTACCGGCAAGCGTAGCTGAAGCCAGCTTGATCTCGCCCGGTTTGCCAATCTCAATATATTCAGGCCGGATAAGTGCTTTAGTGCCCGGACGGCTCGCTGCATCCTCAAAACCTTTAAGCTCCGCGATATTGTCTACAATAGTAGATTCGCCAATAAAGCTTGCTACAAACGGTGTCTCTGGATTTTTGTAAATGTCCCATGGGCTGCCTTTTTGCTCTAACTTGCCTTTGCTTATAATCATGATCTCATCGGCAACTTCAATCGCTTCCTCTTGATCATGCGTAACGAAAATCGATGTGATGCCGACACGCTCAATCATTTCTTTAAGCCATGTGCGAAGCTCGGTCCGGATCTTCGCATCGATAGCAGCAAACGGCTCATCGAGGAGCAGCAGCTGCGGCTCAGGCGCGAGCGCTCTAGCGAAAGCAACACGTTGGCGTTGGCCTCCTGACAGCTGATGGGCGTAACGATGCTCGAAACCTTTTAGCCCCGTAAGCTCTACCAAGTACATAACGCGCTCGCGAATTTGCTCCTTCGATTGCTTCTTCACCTTTAAGCCAAATGCGATATTGTCATATACGGTCATATGCTTGAAGAGCGCATAGTTTTGAAATACGAAACCGATGCCGCGCTCCTGCGGCGGAAGATCATTCACACGTTTGCCGTGGAACAGAATATCGCCTGAGGAAGGAGACTCGAGCCCCGCCAGCATTCGAAGTATGGACGTTTTACCACCGCCGCTCGGTCCGAGCAAGCCGATCAGATGACCTTTTTCGATTTCAAAGCTTACATCCTTCACTGCATGAAAATCGCCAAAGTTTTTATTCAAGTTCCGTACTTCAATATGCATGGCTTAATGCACTTCCTTTCGTTTTTTCGCCCATTCCATTAGCAGCAGCAGTCCAACTGAAAATGCCGCAAGAACTAGAGCCACGCCATTGGCGGCAACAACGTTAAAATTTTCAACATCTTGATAAACGAGTGTAGTGGCTGTTTGTGTTTTATTCATAATATTGCCGGAGACGACGAGTACAGCTCCGAATTCTCCCAGTGACCGTGCAACAGTCAATACTACGCCGTAGATAACACCCCACCGAATCGATGGCCAAGTTACTTTCCAGAACGTGTACCAGGAATAAGCGCCGAGCGTTGATGCCGCTTCCTCCTGCTGTGCTCCAATCTCCTGCAGCACGGGCATAACCTCGCGTACCATTAGCGGGAATGTGACGAACAATGTCGCTAAGATCATCCCTGGCAGCGCATAGACGATTTTGAAGCCCGCATCCTCAAACAATGCACCGATAATTGTATTAGGTCCCAAAATAAGAACGATCATCAAACCGCCGATAACTGGTGATACCGCAAAGGGCAAATCGACTAAGCTGTTAAGCAGCCGCTTCATCCTTTTCCCAATCCATTCGGCCCGGACGAGATACATTGCTAGCATAATGCCAAACAACGTATTTAAGGCTGTAACGACAACAACGATAATTCCCGTCATCATAAGAGCATGCAGCGACTGCGGCCTAGTAATGCCTTCTATAAAGCCGCTCCAGCCATCTGCCCAAGAGCCTGTAAAGATTTTGATCAATGGCGCGATGAGCAGCAATCCAAAAATAATATAAGTTAATGTAATCCACAATCTTCTCATCATAGGTCGCCCCTCCTGCCTTGAATGAGGTTGACCGTCCATAAGATGAGGAAGGATAGCGTGAGCAGCAGCACCGATACAGCGGCGGCTCCCTGCGGATTACTGCTTTCAATTTCTCCAAAAATATAAACGGAGGCAATTAACGTCTTGCCTGGAATATTGCCTGCAACGAGCACAACTGCGCCAAACTCCGCAATTCCGCGGGAGAAAGCCAGCATAGCGCCGCTCAAAATTCCTGGCAGCATCGTAGGAAAAATAACGCTAAAAAACGTTTTCGCGCGCGTTGCGCCTAGCGTATAGGCTGCTTCTTCCTCTGATTTATCCATTTCCTCAAGTAAAGGCTGAATGGCACGAATAACAAAAGGAAAGGTAACGAACAGCATAGCGACAACAATTGCCGGCTCATGGAACACGATTTCGATGCCAATCTTTTGGGCTAGGCCGCCTACTAAACTATTAGGCCCTAGCAGAAGCAAGATCATAAGTCCGCCTACTGCTGTAGGTAATGCAAACGGCAAGTCAACTAGACTGTTGAGCAAACGACGTCCGGGAAAACGGTAACGAATAAGCACCCATCCGATCATCGTCCCCAAAAACATATTGAGTATCGTTGCGATAACAGCCAACTTTACTGTAAGCAGCACCGCTTTCCAAGCCAGTGGATCGGATACGCTTTCCCAGAAAGGGGTCCATCCAAGCGAAAATGATTGCGTGTAAATGCCAACGATTGGTAAAATAATTAAGATGACAAAATAAAGCATTATGGTGCTTCGAAAACCAAAACTCCACCCTTTACCACGAAACAAAGCATTCACTGTGACTTTACCTCCAGACCATCGGCTCGTGCCGTAGGTGTAACAAAACAATTAAAAACATAATTCCTATTAAGATACTAGGTATTGATAATGTAGCATCCAAACTGGGATTAAGTCAATAATAAATTTGGAAATTCTTATTGCTTTTATAGCTTTTTCTTATGATTGTTTATTATACAAGCCTCTGAGTACAAAGAAGAGGAGTATCAGCCTAAGCCGATACTCCTCTTCTTCTTATTCGCCTTCAATATAATAGACCTTTTCTCCTTCAGAGAGGATCGCTTGTCCTTGTGTCAGATCGGTTACCCAAGCGATAAAAGTATCTGCTTCAGGCTCTTCCGGCAGGCAGCGCACGTTGACTCGATCGGTGAAATCCGTCCCGCCAACGCGTGTTCCCTTCGTATGAAGCTCATTTTCCAGCTTGCCATACCAAGTGTAGTCCACATCAACAAATACTTCGCGGTGAAGCACATTGACGATTTCATCTGCTGCTTCAATGCCAGCTACAGCACCATCCGTATAAGCTCTAACGAGTCCGCCTGCTCCGAGCATAATGCCTCCAAAATATCGCGTCACAACGACAGCTACATTTTTAAGCCCCTTATGCTTGATAACCTCGAGAATCGGCTTGCCCGCTGTACCGCTTGGCTCACCATCATCCGATGCCTTCTGAAACTGGTCTCGCTCACCCACCATATAAGCCGAGCAGTTATGGGTCGCCTGCTTATGCAGCTGCTTAATCTCATTGATGAATGCAACGGCTTCCTCTTCGGTTTCCACTGGCTTCGCATACCCGATGAAACGCGACTTTTTGATGACGATCTCTGCGCTAGCCTGCGACCTGACTGTTCTATACTTCTCAAGCATAGGCTATGACTCCCGTATACCGTTCAAGCCGGTTGATTACAGCCTTGCTTCCAGCTCGGCTTTTTCTTTCTCGAAGCCCGGTTTGCCAAGCAAAGCGAACATGTTCTTTTTGTATGCTTCAACACCCGGTTGGTCAAATGGATTAACACCCATCAGGTAACCGCTGATTCCGCATGCTTTTTCGAAGAAATACACAAGATAGCCGAATGTGTATGGCGTCATGTCTTTGATGTTGACGATAAAGTTCGGAACTTGTCCATCCGTATGAGCAAGAAGCGTTCCTTCAAAAGCCTTCTTATTAACGAAATCCATTGTTTTTCCAGTCAAGAAGTTGAGGCCATCAAGATCCGCTGCATCGTGTTCGATAGCGATATGCTCAGACACTTCTTGAACTTGAATAACAGTTTCAAAAATATTGCGGTTACCCTCTTGGATAAACTGGCCCATCGAGTGCAGGTCTGTTGAGAAATCTACAGCTGCTGGGAAGATTCCTTTGAAGTCTTTGCCTTCGCTTTCGCCAAACAGCTGTTTCCACCACTCGGAAACGAAGTGAAGCGATGGCTCGTAGTTAACGAGAATTTCAGTCACTTTACCTTTGCGGTACAGCGCGTTGCGTGCTGCTGCATATTGGTAAGCTTCGTTTTCTGCAAGATTAGGGTTGCTGTATTCTTTGGATGCGTCTGCTGCACCTTGCATAATGGATTCGATATTGATGCCTGCAGCTGCAATTGGCAGCAAGCCTACTGCTGTAAGCACGGAGTAGCGACCGCCAACATCGTCAGGAATAATAAACGATTCATAACCTTCCTCAGAGGAAAGCTTCTTCAGTGCGCCCTTCTCGCTGTCTGTCGTTGCGTAAATGCGTTTGCGCGCTTCTTCTTTGCCGTATTGTTTCTCAAGTGCAGCACGGAATACGCGGAATGCAATCGCAGGCTCAGTTGTCGTGCCTGACTTCGAAATTACATTAATCGACCAGTCGCGGCCTTCAACCAATTGCAAAAGGTGAGTCACATAAGTCGAGCTAATGTTGTTGCCGGCAAACAAAACTTGCGGTGTTTTACGTTGTTCTTTTGGCAAAATATTGTAGAACGAGTGCGACAGCGCCTCAATAGCTGCACGTGCACCAAGGTAAGATCCACCGATACCGATAACGATTAGAACTTCGGAATCCGATTTGATCTTCTCAGCAGCCTTTTGAATGCGAGCGAACTCTTCTTTATCGTAGTTAGTCGGAAGATCGATCCAACCAAGGTAATCTGATCCTGTACCTGTTCCGTTATGTAATTGCTCGTGTGCGAGACGAACGGATTCTGTCAAATAATCGATTTCATGCTGGCCAACGAATGCTAAAGCCTTGCTGTAGTCAAACTGAACTGTTTTGCTCATGTAAATGGAAACCTCCTAGAATGTTGTAAACCAATGTGGCTTCTACACCTGAAAATGCTTTTCAACTTAGCATCTACAATATCGGATTTGCCTTATAAAAACAAGCAACAAACGATGAAAAATTAATGAAGTGTCTGTATAATTAAACAAAAATCGATTCAAAGTGGAGGATATGATTATGAAGAAGATCGGATTTATCGGGTTAGGCGTAATGGGAATGGGAATGGCTGCTAATTTATTGCGCAAAGGATTTGAAGTTGTCGTTTATAATCGAACTCCTGGCAAAGCAGAGTCCTTGCTCGCCTTAGGTGCCTCCGAGCTTGAATCACCGGCTGACGTTGCGCGTGCTGCACAAATCGTCATTACAATGATTAGTAATGATGCTGCAATCCGTGAAGTTTACTTTGGCGAAAACGGTATTTTTGCAGGTGCTCGCGCAGGCATTACGCTAATTGACAGCAGCACGATATCTCCAACGCTTGCTAAGGAGCTTGCCGCAGCGGCGGATACTATTGGATCAGTATTCCTAGATGCGCCGGTTACAGGCAGCAAGCCAGCCGCTGAAGGCGGTACACTCGTATTTATGGCTGGCGGCGATGCAGGCAAGATTGAAGAAGTCCAAGACGTTTTGCTCGCTATGGGACGTAAAGTCATTCCAATGGGCCCAAGCGGCAGCGGCTCCATTGCCAAGCTCGCCCACAATACGATTGTTGGCATCAACGTTGTGGCACTTGCAGAAGGCATGGCGATAGCAGCAAGCGGTGGCATTGACGGCAGCTCGTTCGTCGAGCTCGTTCAATCTGGCGGTGCAGCAAGCAGGGCAGCTGAAATGAAGGGACCAAAGCTGCTTGAAGGCAATTACGACGTTCAATTTTCGCTCGAGCTGATGTTAAAGGATTTAAGGTTATCCTCTGCCCTCTCGGACAGTCTGCATGTGCCGACTCCTCTGCTGGAAGCAACGAAGAGCCTATTCCAAATTGGTGATGCAATGGGACTAAGCCAGCTTGATATGTCGAGCGTAGGCCAAGCTTACGAGCAATGGATCGGCCGCAAGCTTAGCGGACTGGATTAATTTAAAAAGGGGTTGTCCGCGTGTATGAATCACTGTGGACAACCCCTTTTTCATTGAAATACTGCTTAATAATATGGCGAGATCATTAAGTAAACAATTACGCCAGTAAGACTTACATACAGCCAAATCGGCATCGTCCATCTAGCAATTTTTCGATGCTTCTCCACTTTCATCTGCAGCCCGCGTACAACCGATATTAGGGCTAGAGGAACGACAACAATCGCTAGCAGGATGTGTGTAATGAGGATGAAGAAATAAATCGAGCGAAGAATGCCTTCTCCTCCGTATTTCGTTGATTCCGTTAGATAATGATACGCTACATAGGAAATTAGGAACAACGTTGTGGAGACAAATGCAGCGCTGATGAACGCACGGTGCATCCGAACATTTTTTTTCATAATCGCCGTTAGCGCTATGCAGAGTGCAATAAAAGTAAAGCAGTTAAAAATCGCATTCAGCAATGGCAAAATCGTTACGTCAAAGTGAATTTCTCCCTCGTACGCCGGCAGAAAAAACAAAACAGCTATCAGCCCGACAAGGACGATGGTTAAGATCGATATGAGCGGTGTATAGTTTCTTTCTTTCATCCAAAAAATCCTCCAGTCATGGAATACGGTGCATATAAATTAACTTTATCCGATTCTACACCTCAAAACAATTCGCTTTGAACAAGTTTTGTCACGAAATAACGAATATTATAAGTCAATGCTGCGAACGAACAAAAAAAGGGCTTCTTCGCCGAAGCGAAGAAGCCCTTTTTTCAATATTTAGTGCTTACTCGTAAATATACGAGCAGCAATAGTCCGAAACTTCAGCAACCTGAAGCTTGAATTTTGTRTTCGCAGGCACAGTGAATTCGCCTTCGCCTTGAATGTGCAGCCACTCGGTTTCACCAGGCAGAAGCACCTTCAAATCGCCAGCCAAAATTTCCATGATTTCAACGCAGTCTGTTCCAAACTCATAGTCACCCGGCAGCATGATGCCGAGTGTTTTTTTGGTGCCGTCAGCGAACAATACAGCACGGCTTGTTACTTTACCGTCGAAGTAAACATTTGCCTTCTTGACGATCGATACATTTTCGAATTGAGACATCGTAGACGTAATCTCCCTTATATATCGGATGCTAAAGCTTTGATGATCTGTTGAACAAGCTATTACAGCAATGCTTTCACTTTGCTAACAACGTTTTCGACCGTAAAGCCATACTCTTTGATTACGCGATCGCCAGGTGCTGATGCGCCGAAACGGTCGATAGCAAGAATATCGCCTTGATCTCCTGTGTAACGCTCCCAGCCAAATGGATGAGCCATTTCAATCGCAAGGCGGGCTTTAACTTCAGGAAGAATGACGGAATTTTTGTATTCCTTCGATTGCTTCTCGAACAAATCCCAGCTTGGCATGCTGACAACACGTACTTGAATGCCCTCTTCTGCAAGAGCTTTTTGAGCTGCTACAGCAAGTTGAACCTCGGAGCCCGTTGCAAGAATTTGTGCTTGCGGCTTGCCATCTGCTGCATCAGATACAACGTATGCGCCGCGGCGCAGGTTCTCATGAACACCGTTCACTGTGCCTTCAAGAATCGGCAAGTTTTGGCGAGTAAGCACAAGCGCTACCGGGTTGCCAGTGTTCTCTACAGCATAAGCCCATGCTGCGGAAGTCTCGTTGCCATCAGCTGGACGGATAACCGTTAGATCAGGAATAATGCGGATCGAAGCAAGCTGTTCAATCGGCTCATGTGTAGGACCGTCTTCGCCAACTGCGATACTGTCATGCGTCAATACATAAACAACAGGCAGCTTCATCAATGCAGCAAGACGAACAGCAGGACGAAGGTAATCTGTGAATACGAAGAACGTACCGCCGAATACTTTCAAACCACTGTGAAGAGCAATACCGTTCATGGCAGCAGCCATACCGAATTCACGTACGCCATAATAAAGATTGCGGCCATCGTAGCTGCCTGGTTTGAATTGTGTCAAACCTTTCAGATGAGTCATTGTCGAGCTCTCAAGGTCAGCAGATCCTCCGAAAATAGTCGGAACGTTTTTCGCAAGACCGTTAAGTGCATTTCCTGAAGCTACACGAGTTGAAACCGCGTTGTCCGCAGTTGTGTATGCTGGAAGGTCAGCGTCCCAGCCCTCAGGCATTGCGCCAGAGATAGCAAGCTCGAACTGAGCTGCAAGCTCAGGGAAAGCTTCTTTATAAGCTGCGAGGCTTGCATCCCACTGTGCATTTGCTTGCTCGCCGCTGCTTTTCACATCTGCAAAGTGAGCGCGAACTTCGTCAGGCACGTGGAACTGAAGCTCTTCAGACCAACCGTAAGCTTGTTTCGTCAATTTTGTCTCATCAGCACCAAGCGGTGATCCATGAGGACCAGCATGTCCGCCTTTGCCGCCTTTGTTCGGGCTGCCGTAGCCGATTACTGTTTTTACTTCGATTAAAGTTGGTTTGGATAGATCTGCTTGCGCCTCAGCAACGGCTTTGGACAAAGCATCTAGATCGTTTCCATCTTCTACGCGAAGCACTTGCCAGCCGTAGCCTTCAAAACGTTTTTGAACGCTCTCGGAATAAGAAAGGCTCAATTCGCCATCAAGCGAAATATCGTTGGAATCATATAGAACGACCAATTTGCCGAGCTGCAGGTGGCCTGCGAAGGATGCAGCTTCATGAGAGACACCTTCCATCAAGTCGCCGTCGCCGCAAATGGAGTAGGTGAAGTGGTTAATAAGCTCGTGGCCTTCTTTATTGTAAGTAGCGCCCAGCTGTGCTTCCGCAATTGCCATGCCAACCGCCATAGCGATACCTTGTCCAAGTGGACCCGTTGTTGCATCAACGCCAGCCGTGTGGCCAAACTCAGGGTGTCCTGGTGTTAGGGAGCCCCATTGACGGAAGTTTTTCAATTCTTCCATAGGCACATCATAGCCGGAGAGGTGAAGCAAGCTGTAAAGCAGCATAGAGCCATGACCCGCAGACAAAACAAAACGATCACGGTTTACCCAAGTAGGGTTCGATGGATTATGCTTCATATTTTTTGCAAATAATTGATAGCCCATTGGAGCAGCGCCCATTGGCATACCAGGGTGACCTGATTTCGCTTTCTCGATGGAATCGATCGCAAGTGTACGGATCGTATCGATAGAAAGCTGTTCAACCGACTTTTGTGTGACTGACATTACAATTTCCTCCTATGGTCTAAGCTTGTCTAATTTCATCTCGTTATATGGTTTCTAAAAACAACGATACAGCGTCATACCAGTACGCAATAACTTTGAATATTGTATCACTCTGCATGCTCGATTTCCATCAAAAAAAATAGATAATTCGCATAAAAATACAGTTCGTTGAATACAACAGTTTTATTAT